>NZ_JAGRQM010000017.1:0-122120 GCF_018132775.1 Gordonia sp. SCSIO 19800
AGCGACGAGCCACGAAGGGCCTGGTGAGACACGTTGCGAAGCCCTTCGTGGCTCGCTTCGCTCGCACCTCAGGGAGCAGGGAGGGAGCAGGGAGCAGGGGCCGCGCTTTCGGATCAGGGAGCGGTGGGGGTGGCGCGGGTCCGGGAGTCCAGCGGCACGATGAGCGGGCCACCGGTGATCGGATCGGTCATGACGTGCGCCCGGAGGCCGAACGCCGCGTCGAGGGTCTCGGCGTCGATGACCTCGGTGGGCGAGCCGGTGGTGACGATGGCTCCGTTGCGCATGACGAACAGCGAATCGCTGTAGCGCGCGGCCAGATTGAGGTCGTGCAGCACCATGACGACGGTCTTGCCGTGCTCGTCGCGGAGCCGGCGGACCAGGTCGAGGACGTCGATGGAGTGTGCGAGGTCGAGGTAGGTGGTGGGCTCGTCGAGCAGGATGAGATCGGTGTCCTGTGCGAGCGTCAGCGCGATCCAGACCCGTTGCCGCTGACCGCCGGACAGGGCGTCGAGGGTGCGGTCGGCGAGGTCGAGGGTGTCGGTCATCTCCATCGCCAGCGCCACTGCCGCCTCGTCGGCCGCGCTGGCCTGCGCGAACCAGCGCTGGTGCGGATGGCGTCCCCGCCCGACCAGATCGGCGACGGTGAGCCCTTCGGGCGCGATGGGATTCTGCGGCAGGATCGCCAGGGTGCGGGCGACCTGTTTGGGCCGGACCGAGGAGATGTCGTCGCCGTCGAGGTAGACCGCACCGGCCCGGGGTGGCAACAGCCGTGCGAGACAACGTAACAGCGTCGACTTGCCACATCCGTTGGAACCGATGATCGTCGTGACCTGACCGTCGGGGATGTCGATGTCGAGGCCGTCGATGACGATCCGCTCGTCGTAGCCGACGGTCAGTCCGACGCCCCGCAATCGGGCGGTGGTGGCAGGGGATTCGAGGGATGACGCGGTCATACGCTCGCCTTCCGGGACATGACGATCATCAGGTAGATCAGGAACGGGCCGCCGATCGCCGCGGTGACGATGCCGACCGGCAGGCCGCCCGGCAGAACCGTGCGCACCATCAGGTCGCCGCCCAGTACCAACGACGCACCGATGACACCGGACACGAGCGGCGTGGGCACGGCGGTACCGGCCAGCCGCAGCGCGATCTGTGGGGCCAGCAGCGCGACGAAGGCGATGGGCCCTGCCGCGGACACGCTCAGCGCGCTCACCAGGACCGCGGTCAGGAGCAGCGTCGTCGACACCGCGCCGGTCCGGACTCCGAGTCCGCGGGCGAGATCGGGTCCGAGGCTGAGCATCCCGATCTGGCGGGCCAGGACGACCACAACGATGATGCTCGCGACGACACCGGCGGCGACCGGCCACACGTTGGACCAGCCGACGTTGGACACCGACCCGACGATCCACACCTGCGCACGAGCCACATCCCGGATGTCGGCGCGCGAGAGGAGGAACTGGGTCAGCGCCTGCAGCAACCACGTCATCCCGACGCCGATCAGCACGAGCCGGAACGGGTTGATGCCGCTGTTGGCCTTGCGACCCGGCCAGGCGAGGACGTACATCGCGACCGCGGTGAGCAACCCGCCGATCATCGCCGCCGCCGGGACGCCGAGATCGCCCAGCCAGGCACCCCAGCTGGTGGTCGAGAACGCGATGGCGGTCACCGCCGCCACGCTCGCGCCGGCGGTGATGCCGAGCATGTCCGGTGTGGCCAGAGGATTCTGGGCGATCAGCTGGGTCATCGAACCCGCAAGGCCCAGACCGAATCCCACGAGCAGGGCGACCAGCGCTCGGGGCAGAGCGACGTCGAAGACCACCACGTTCTCGACGCGGGTGCCGCCGCCGAGCAGGATGCGGGCGACGTCGACGGGGGTCAGCGGGAAGTCGCTGACACCGACGCTCGTGAGGAACAGGACGACCGTGACGGCCGTGGACACGACCGCGACGGTGAGCATCCGTGGTCGCACCACCATCGACAGCGGTTCGACGGCGATCCGATAACCGCCGGGGTGCGGTGCGATCCGGCCCTTCGTCGTGGTTCCGGACGTGATGTCGGTCTTGATGGAGGTCGGCGGATTCACACGGTCCCCAATCTCTGTCGGCGGACCATGACGATGAGGAAGGGTGCGCCCACCAGTGCCAGCATGACGCCGACCTGCACTTCGCCCGGACGGGCGACGATCCGGCCGAGGATGTCGCATCCGACGAGCAGGATGGCGCCCAGCAGAGCGGAATACGGGATGATCCACCGATAGTCGGCGCCTACGAAGGCGCGGGCGATATGCGGTACGACCAGGCCCAGGAACACGATCGGCCCGCACGCCGCGGTCGCCGCGCCGATGAGCAGCGTGATGGTCAGGACGCCGAGGGCGCGGATGAGCACGACACGGGAACCGAGGGCCTTGGTCATGTCGTCGCCCAGGCTCAGGACGTTCAGGAAGAAGCCGCTCGCCAGCGCGAGGACGAGGCCCCCCGTGATGAACGGCAGGCTCGCCCAGAACACGTCGATGCCCCGACCCGCGGTGGAGCCGACGCTCCAGAAGCGCCACTGGTCCAGCGAATTGGTGTCGACGAGCACGATCGCGGACGTGATGGCGGTCAGCATCCCGGTCAGGCCGGTGCCGGCGAGGACCAGGGTCAGTGGGCTCGAGCCGCTCAGCGACGACAGTCCGAACACCACGGTGGCGGCGATGATCGCTCCGACGAGACCGAAGAACATGAACGCGATCGGACTGGTGATGCCCAGCAGGTAGATGCCGCCGACGACCGCGCAGGCGGCACCCGCGTTGACGCCGAGCATGCCGGGATCGGCGATCGGGTTGCGGGTGTGGCCCTGGGTGATGGCACCGGCCGCGCCGATCGCGAGTCCGGCGGCGAGCCCGAGCAGAGTGCGCGGCACGCGCAGATCCCACACGATCCCGTCGACGTCGGAATCCTTGGGCACCTGCGGCATCCGCAGATTGATCAGCGCGTTCCAGATCTCTTCGACACCGGCGGTGAAGCTGGGCCAGATCTCGTCGAGCGGGACCGGCCGGGTGCCGAAGAGAACCGAGGCGACGACCAGCGCTGCGAGGACCGCCAGGAGCAGCGGGATTCCGAGAAGTCGGAGGGATCGGCGCACGAAGGTAAACCTTACCAACCTTCGTCGACGCTTCGTCATGCGCGGCGTCGAGCTCGGTCGTCGGTGTCGTTCGTATAACGAATTGCCGACGAAACCTGAGGGATCGCTGTGCGCGCGGTAACACTTCGCTCAGGCTGGGTCGATAGTCCCGGTGTCGGTGGGTATCTCGGGCCGACCGCAGCAAGACCGGTCGTCGGGTGGGATGGCGTGAACCGCTCCCACGACGGCGACGTCGGGAAACACAGTGTCGCCTACGAACGAGGAGGATCGATGAAATCGCTGAAACGGGCTCTCACAGGGGTTCTGGTCGCTGCAGGAATCGCCGGTGGATCGTTGGTGGGTGCCGCGCCGGCACAGGCCGCCGTTCCCAACCTCCAGATGACGGGCGGGGTCTACTGTCAGTTCGCAGCCCCTGGCACGCCGTGGAATCAGGCGTGGAGCATGACCCGGTTCATGCGCGTCACCGCGCGTGACGGCGATTTCCGTAACGTCACGCTGCAGGAGATCAACGGCGCGACGAAGTTCAAGTCGCTGCTGAAGAAGAACGAGTCGCTCACCATCAAGACCACCTGGTTCGGCTGCTTCCCGTCCTCCATCGCGGGGTACGCGATCTCCGATTACGCCGAGAACCTGACCGACAACGCCGGTTTCTGGTGGAACGTCCGGCGCATCGACAACCCGTTGGACCGATTCGGTACGGGCTCCTCCGCTTCAGCGGCCGCCCTGACCGGCGGTGGCACCGACGTCGCCGGCGTGCCGGCGATTCCGGGCCGTTGATCTCATCCGACGACAGTTGAGAATGCACCACAACTGAGCCATTCGCGCCGGGCGGCGTGCGGGGAGGACGCCCCCGCACCCGCCGGGCGCATGCGAAAGAGCGGCGACCGAGAGAACTCGGCCGCCGCTCTTATGGCTTCGACAGGCTCAGCCGGCGGAGGGTGGCTCAGCCGGCGGGGGTGGACTCAGCCGGCGGAGGGTGGCTCAGCCGGCGGGAAGCGGGGTCATGCGGACGGGCGGGACACCTTGTCCGGCTCCGATGCGGCGAGCATGTCCTCGCGTTCGACGACCTTGACGCGTTCGCGGCCTTCGGCGGCGCCGAGGGCGCGTTCGTGTTCGTCGAGGCGGTACCAGCCGTCCCAGGTGGTGAACGGGATGTTCTTGGACTCGAGGAGTTCGACGATGGCGTCTTCGCCGGGGTGGGCCGGGTCGAGGAGTGTGCCGGCTTCCATGTCCTTGAGGATGCAGTCGACGGTTTCGTTGGCGTCGCCCTTGGTGTGGCCGATGAGGCCGACGGGACCGCGTTTGACCCAGCCGGTGGTGTAGATACCGGTCAGCTGCTGCCCTTCGTCGAAGACGCGGCCGGCTTCGTTCGGGATGACCCCGGCCTGGGAGTCGAACGGGATCTGCGGCAGGTTGTCCGAGAGGTAGCCGACCGCACGGTAGACCGCGCCGACCTCCCAGTCGGTGGTCTTGCCGGTGGGTTTGACGTTGCCGGTGCCGTCGAGTTGGGTGCGTTCGGTGCGCAGACCGACGACCTTGCCGTCGGCGCCGAGGATCTCGGTGGGGCTTTCGAAGAAGTGCAGGAACAGTTTGTGGATCGCGCCCTGTTTGGGTTCGCGGATCGCGTAGTTCTCGATGATGGTGGCGACCTGGTCGGTGATCTTCGACCCGCGGCGCGCGACGGCCGAGCCCTCGTCGTAGTCGATGTCCTCGGGGTTGACGATGACCTCGATGTTGGGGGAGTGGTCGAGTTCTTTGAGTTCGAGCGGGGTGAACTTCGCTTGGGCGGGTCCGCGGCGGCCGAAGACGTGGACCTCGACGGCCTTGTTGGCTTTGAGTCCGTCGTAGACGTTGGCGGGGATCTCGGTGGGCAGCAGTTCGTCGCCGGTCTTGGCGAGCACGCGGGCGACGTCGAGGGCGACGTTGCCGACGCCGATGACCGCGACCTTCTCGGCCTCGAGGGGCCAGGTGCGGGGGAAGTCGGGGTGGCCGTCGTACCAGGCGACGAACTGGGCGGCGCCGTAGCTGCCGTCGAGGTCGATGCCGGGGATGTCCAGGGCGCGGTCATCGGTGGCGCCGGTGGAGAAGATCACCGCGTCGTAGTGGGCGCGTAGTTCGTCGATGGTGATGTCGGTGCCGTAGTCGACGTTGCCGAGCAGGCGGACCTGGGGCTTGTCGAGGACCTTGTGCAGGGCGGTGATGATGCCCTTGATGCGCGGGTGGTCGGGTGCGACGCCGTAGCGGATCAGACCGAACGGAGCGGGCATGCGCTCATACAGATCGATGCTGACCCCGCGGTCCTTGGCGGTGTCGGACTTCATCAACGCGTCGGCGGCGTAGATCCCGGCGGGACCGGCACCGACGATCGCAACCCGCAGCGGGCGGCTGTTGTCGCTCATGGAGTAGGTGTCTTCCGTTGCTCAGCACGCGAGGACAAGCAAATCTCGGTGACCCCCAGGTCCGCGCGTATGGATAAGGCCTATCCCTTCTACGGTAGGCGCTTGCTGTCCCCGACCAAAATCCGTCTGTGAGGTAACCCTCACTCGGCGGGTGCGCGGTGTCCGGCGGTTCGGGCCCGCTACGCCTTGCCGGCGGCCGCGGCGATCGGTCCGACGGCCTGCTCGGCGACCCACGGGATCGTCAGGACCGTCGGCACCGACATCGCGCTGCCGACCTCCTGGGGCAGATAGACCACGCGGCCCGACTGCGCGACCGCCAGCCGGTTGAACGCCGCGTTGGACTTGAGCTGGTCGTTGGAACCCTGCCAGTCGACGGCGACGACGACGTCGGCCGAGTCCAGCAGGTTCAGGCTCTCGGCCGGCAGGTCACCGTAGAAACCGCTGGTCACCGAAGGTTGCAGCGCGGGCGGGAAGGTGAGTCCGTAACCGGTGAGGGTCTGTCCGCGCCCGTCGCCGGGGCCGTAGATCGACACGCCGCCGGTGGGGCTGGCGGTGACCACGACCGCCGTCTTCCCGGCCAGCTGCGGGTTCTGCTCCCGCACGTTCGCGAGGAACTGCTCGGTCTCGGTCACCTTGCGATCGGCGAGTTCGGGCAGTCCGACGGCGGTACCGATCTGGCGGGTCTGCGCGTCCCACGGCACCTGCCACGGCTGGAACTGGGCGGGCCTCAGGATCGTCGGGGCGGTCTTGCTCAGCAGATCGAACTGGTCGCGGGTGGGATCGGCGCCGACGGCGGTGATGAGGTCGGGCTCGGTGGCCAGCGCCTTGGGGATCTCATCGCCGAACGCTCCGGACGCGTTCGGCAGCACCACCGGGTCGGAGTCCGCAAGGAGTTCGGCGTTCCACGGCGCCGACGCCTGGTCGGGGTCGGCGAACGGGGCGATCGTGGTGGGGGTGACACCGAGTGCGAGGAGGGTGTCGCCGTCACCCACGCCCATCGCGGCGACGCGCTTGGGTGCCTGGTCGACGGTCGCGGGGGCGTAGGCCTGCTGCACGGTGACCGGGATCGCGCCGGCCTCGGGCGCGGGGACCTGGGCCGTGCCGGAGTCGACCGTCTCGTCCGGCGGCGAACACGAGGTCACCACCAGGGCTGCCGCGAGCAGCCCGACGAGAAGGGTGAGTGAACGGTGGGTGGAAGCGCGCATCCGGGTCCTCGCTGGTCGTTGCGGTCGGCGACGTCGTTCGCCGCGGAACTTAGGGCCACCTTACGCAGGACGTGTTCGATGTCGACGTCGTTCGGCGCTCCGCCCGGTGCGTCCGGGCTCCGACGACGCCGGTCTCAACCGCCGCCGGGACGCTCGATAGACTGCCCGCCATGGCCGAAGCTGCAGGTGAGGGCGACCAGAAGCCCCCGTCGTGGAAGAACGCCTGGCCGTTCTTCGTCGCGGCCGGCGTCGTGGGACTCGTGGTGCTCGGCGTCGTGCTGTCGAATGTGACCCGTCCGGCCGAGGACCGGGCCGGCGACTCGGCTCAGGTCCAGTACGCGATCAACGACATCTACACCGCGCGCAACGGTCCGAACTTCGGCGAATACCGGGCGAACACCTGCGCGGCCGACGTCGAGGCGGCCGACTTCGTCTCCGAGGAACAGTTCCTCGCCGACAACCGGGAGTCGCTGCTCGCCAACGGTCACATCCAGATCCCGGAGATCACCGAGCTGGTGGTCGACGGTGACCGGGCGACCGCGAAGGTTCATTGGCACTATGACAAGACCCCCGATGACGTGAACGTCGTGGACACGATCGTGGTGCGCGAGAACGGCGAGTGGAAGGTGTGTTCCTCATGAGCTATGCCGGTGACCTGACCCCGCGCGAGGCGTGGGAGAAGCTCGAGAACAACCCGGATGCGGTGCTGGTCGACTGTCGCACGCAGGCGGAGTGGTCGTTCGTCGGCGTGCCCGACCTCGAGGTCCTGGGGAAGCGCGCGATCTTCGCCGAGTGGACCACCTTCCCCGAGGGGCGCCGCAACGACGACTTCGTGGCGCAGCTGCGTGATTCCGGTGTCTCCGACGACCAGGAGGTCATCTTCATCTGCCGTTCGGGGCACCGGTCGATCGGCGCTGCGGAGGCCGCGACCGCCGACGGTATCGCGAAGGCATACAACGTGATCGACGGGTTCGAAGGCGCCCTCGACGAGAACGACCACCGCGGGACGTCGGGCTGGCGTGCCGAGAACCTGCCGTGGAGGCAATCGTGAGTTCTGATCTGCCCGTCAGTCGTGAACTGCCTGAAGGGCTCTCGGCTGACACGATCGCGGTTCGCGGCGGGCTGGCGCGTTCGGGTTTCCACGAGACGGCCGAGGCGCTCTATCTCACGAGCGGTTACGTCTACGACTCCGCCGAGGCCGCCGAGCGAGCCTTCACCGGCGAGGACGAACGATTCGTCTACTCGCGCTACGGAAATCCGACCGTCGAGATGTTCCAGGAGCGGTTGCGCCGGCTCGAGGGCGCGGAGGCGTGTTTCGCCACCGCGAGCGGCATGGCCGCGGTGTTCGTCGCGCTCGGTGCACTGTTGAAGGCCGGCGACCGTCTCGTCGCCGCCCGCAGCCTGTTCGGTTCCTGCTTCGTGGTCTGCAACGAGATCCTCCCGCGCTGGGGGATCGAGACCGAGTTCGTCGACGGTGAAGACCTCGAGCAGTGGGAGCGGGCCCTGTCCAAGCCCACCGACGCGGTGTTCTTCGAGACACCGTCGAACCCGATGCAGAGCCTCGTCGACGTCGTGAAGGTCTCGGAACTGGCGCACGCCGCGGGCGCACAGGTGGTGCTGGACAACGTCTTCGCCACCCCGCTGCTGCAGCGGGGTCTCGAACTCGGCGCCGACGTCATCGTGTACTCGGGCACCAAGCACATCGACGGCCAGGGGCGCGTCATGGGTGGCGCGGTACTCGGAACCAAGGAGTACGTCGACGGTCCGGTGCAGCAACTCATGCGACACACCGGTCCGGCACTCAGTCCGTTCAACGCCTGGACCCTCGTGAAGGGGCTGGAGACGATGCGTCTGCGCGTCGACGCCTCGGTGTCGTCGGCGCTGCGGATCGCCGAGTTCCTCGAGAGCGATCCGCGCGTGCGTTGGGTCAAATACCCCTTCCTGCAGTCACATCCGCAGTACGACTTGGCGAAGTCGCAGATGTCCGGCGGCGGCACGGTGGTGACCTTCGAGCTCAACGACCACGACGGCATCGACGGCAAGAAGCGCGCCTTCGAGGTCCTCAACGGCCTGCGGATCGTCGACATCTCCAACAATCTCGGAGATTCGAAGTCGCTGATCACGCATCCGGCGACCACCACTCATCGTGCGATGGGTCCCGAGGGACGCGCGGCGATCGGTCTGAGTGACTCGGTGGTGCGGCTGTCGGTCGGCCTCGAAGGGGTCGACGACCTGTTGGGCGACCTGGACCACGCGCTGGGCTGAGAAGCGGGAGAGGGTGACTCAGTCGAGTGCGGCGATGCCCAACGCGTTCAGGACCGTCCGCAGCTTGAACGCCGTCTCCTCGAGTTCGCCCTGCGGGTCGGAGTGTTCGACGATACCGCCGCCGGCCCACGTCCGGAGGCTGCGACGATCGGCCTCGAGTTCGAGGCACCGGATGGTGACCATCCACTCCCCGTCGCCGGCGGCGTCGCACCAGCCGACCGCCCCCGCATAGAAGCCGCGCTCACCCTCGACCTCGCGGATGATCTGCGCGGCAACATCACTCGGCGTGCCGCAGACCGCCGGGGTGGGGCCGAGCAGGAGTGCGAGATCGAGCGCAGTGGTCGCCGGGTCCCGAAGCCGCGCGCGGATCGGAGTGGCCAGATGCCAGACCTCCCCGGTCGACTGTAATTGCGGGGTCGACGGCGCGTCGACGTCGTCGCAGAGGTGTCCCAACCGGTCTCGCAGGTGGTCGACGACGAAGGCGTGCTCGGCGAGATCCTTTGCCGAGGAGAACAATCCGTCGGCAGCGGCGCGGTCGACGACCGGGTCGGGTGACCGCGGCGCCGATCCCGCGTACGGGTGGCAGGTGACGACGGAACCCGACTTGCGCAGCAACACTTCGGGACTCGCGCCCAACAGCCACGAACCCGAGCCGGTGGCCGCGCCGAGATCGACACCGAATGCGTTGTGTCCGGCATTGCCGCCCGCCAGTGCGTCGAGGAGTCGCAGAGGCTCGACCTCGGCGTCGAGCACGATGTCGACGCTGCGGGCGAGTACGACCTTGCCGACGTCGCCGGCGACGATCCGCTTCACCGCGTGTGCGACACGTTCGCGGTGCTCGTCGGCCGTGGGGTGCAGGGTCGTCGACACCGGGGTGCGCGTCAGCGGTGGTGTGCCTGCCAGCGGCGCCGCGTCGACGTGCAGGACTTCGGGCACCACCAGCGCGGCGGGCTCGGCGAGGTCGAAGGGGATCGCGCCGGTCAGACCGTCGACGGTCCCGGCGCGCAGGGCGGCCGAGGCGGCGTCGACGTCGGTGAACGCACGGACCGCGCCCATGCCCCGCACGGTGCCGTGCGGGCGGGACAACACGAACACATCAGTCGCTGACACCCCTGACACGCTACAGGTAAGTGTGCCCTAACTTCCGATCACGTTGAGTGAAAATTGACACGTCCGCGCGAGATCGACGACCCTTGGTCGTAGGTCATGAGTGCCAGTGACAAGCCCCGGCTCGCTGGTCGGCAACCCTCCTTCGCGGTGGGGTGCTCCGGGTGACGACCCGGCCGCGTACCGACCGGACGCGGCAAGCGCGAATTGTCTGAGGAGTTTCCTGCCGTGACCGCTGTCCTGTCCGCACCCGCCGGTCGCCTGTCGCCCGCAGTCGACGTCCGCTTCGACGCCGCCCGGGAATCGGTGCGGCAGTTCGTCCGTGCGCGGGTCGACGACACCGTCGTCTTCACCCGCGATGCCGCCGTTGCCCTCGACCTCGCGGCGCGCATCACTCCTGGCGACGTCGTCGTCCTCGACATCGGGCAGGGCGCCGACCTGCTGCGGTGGTGCGCACCACGGCAGGGGCGCGACCGGGCGCGGTTCGTCCCGGCCTGCGAGACCATCGAGGACACCTTGGTCGCGCTGGAGACCGAGCTCGCCTCGGCGCCGGCATCGTTCCTGGTCGTGACCGCGGTATCGGACATCACCGGCGAGGTGCTGCCGATCGGCCGGCTCGCCTCGCTCGCGCACCGGTCCGGGGCCCGCATCCTGGTCGACGCCGCGCAACTCGTCGGGCACCGGCCCGTCTCCGTCGTCAGCCACGGCATCGACTACCTGGCGTTCGGTGAACCAGGTCGTAGGACGGATGGCGCCGGCGTTCTCATCGGTCGTCGTGACTGGTTCGACGCCGCCGATGTCGATGCCTCGCCGGACGCCGACGGCGTTCCCGGGGCGATCGCGGTCGCCGAGGCGTGTCGGGTGCTCGCCGATCTCGGACCCGAGACGATCGGCCTGCATGAACGCCGCCTCGCCGAACGTCTCGACGCCGGCCTGGCCGCGATCGGCGGCTTCACGCCGCTGCGGATCTTCACCGATTCCACCGACCGCGCGGGAGTCGCGGGCTACACCGTCGACGGCCTCGCACCGCCGGCCGACACGGTGCGCGCGAGTTTCGGAGCGGGCACCACCGTCGACGACATCGACCGGATTCTCGATGCATTCCGGGCGCGAACCGAACAGACCGACCGAACTCGACCAGGGGTGAATAGATGACCATCGAACTCGACGCACGTGCTGACCGCGGCACCGTGATCGCCGCACCGACTGCCACCCCGACGGCCCCGATCAGCATCGGACGTCCGGGATTCCAGATCGCGCTCGCGGGAGACGATCTCGCACAGACGTTTCCGATCGTCGTGCGGCGGGAGACCCTCCGCGAGGCGCAGCGCGCCCGCTCCCTGCTCCGGGCCGGCAGCCACGATCAGGCCAAGTTCGTGGTCGCACTCGAGGTGGAGGTGGCCGTCGCGCCGGACGCCGCGTCGGCGCGCACGGCCGCTGCTGCGGCGGTGGACGCGTCGTCGGAGACGAGTTCGGGGACCATCCGCTACATCGGGACGACACACGGACTGATCACGCTGGTCCGCGACATCTACGCAGCCGAGGTCGCCGACGCCGTGATCCTCATCCCGATCGACGGCGCGGCCACCGAACGCCGCATCCGCGAACAGATCCTGCCGGTGCTCGCCGAGCAGCGGTACCGCGTGGCCTGACCCACTGCTGGTTGAGCCGGCACCGAGCGTAGCCGCCGGGCCGAGCAAGCGACGAAGGAGCGCGTGGAGGTCGAGGCGCCGAGTCGAAGCCACCTGGTGACCAGACAAGACCGCCGACACCATCTCGGATGATGGTGCCGGCGGTCTCGTGTGTGGGAGAGATCAGCCGCGCGAGGGCTCGTTGGCCGCGTCGGGGTGCGCAGCGAGGCGATCGATGGCCTCCTGTGCGATCTTCTCGGCCTGGTCGCGGCCGACCCATCCGCCCGGGTCGACCTCCTTGCCCGGCTCGAGGTCCTTGTAGTGCTCGAAGAAGTGGGCGATGGGTCCCAGCTCGTATTCGGACACGTCGGAGATGTCCTTGATGTGGTCCCAGCGCACGTCCTGGGCGGGGACGCAGAGCAGCTTGTCGTCGCCACCGGCCTCGTCGGTCATGGTGTACATGCCGACGACCCGTGCGCGCACGATGATGCCGGGGAACACCGACTCGGGGAGCAGGACCATCGCGTCGAGCGGGTCGCCGTCCTCACCGAGGGTGCCGTCGATGTAGCCGTAGTCGGCCGGGTAGCCCATCGAGGTGTACAGGTAGCGGTCGAGGTAGACCTTGCCCGTCTCGTGGTCGACCTCGTACTTGTTGCGGCCACCTTTGGGGATCTCGATGGTCACATCGAATTCCACAGTTCCTCCTGGCAGTCTTGATCGGGGATGCCGCGTCGGGCCGAAACGCCCGCACGCTGCCCCAACGATACTGTTGGTCCGGCGACCTCGATGTTCGTACCCCTTGTTGTGCGTATGTCCGGGCCGTTCCATCGACCGTCAACCGCGAGAGACCCGGAGGCTTTGTGGGCGCATCCACCCGAAACGGCGGTCGTTCCGGTCGGAGACTTCTGTGGTGGACGATCACCGCGGTGGTGATCCTGGCCCTCGTCGCGACGGCCTCGGTGGTCATCGCGCTCCGGCTCGACCGGGAACCCGAACTGCCGCCGGGGGTTCCCCCGCAGCCCGCCGCGATCGCCGTCGACCCCCGGATCGACCCGGTGGTCGCCTCCGCGCCGGAGCCCACGCCGAGCGGTGTGTCGCGGGCCATCGCGCCGGCACTGCGGGATCCGGCGCTCGGCGAACTCACCGGCATGATCAGCGACTCGCTGACCGGCACCGTCCTGTGGACCAGCAACCCCGAGCGTCCGCGGATCCCCGCGTCGAACGCCAAGGTCCTCTCGGCCGCGGCCGTCCTCGAAGCCGTGCCGCACGATCAGCGACTGACCACGACGGTGGTGGCCGGCAGCAACGGGCAGATTATCCTCCGAGGTGCGGGTGACCCGACCCTGTCCGCACAGCCCGCCGGCACCGACACCTTCTACACCGACCCCGGTCGCATCGCCGACCTCGCGCGGCAGATCGAGGACACCGAGATCCCGGTGACGTCGGTGGCCGTCGACCTGAGCGCGTTCTCGGGTCCGACGATGGACACCACCTGGGACCGCCGGGACATCCAGGGTGGCGACATAGCGCCGATCGAATCGCTGATGGTCGACGGCGCCCGGCTCGAACCGCTCGACGAGTACTCGCCGCGCACCGCGGAACCGGGCATCATGGCCGGCGAGGCGCTGGCCGCGGCTCTCGGCGTGGAGGGTCCCGTCACGGAGGTGACCGGTTCCGGCGCAGCCGCATCGGGGAACGACCGCGTCATCGCGAAGGTCCAGTCGGCGCCGCTGGTCACCCGGGTCAACGACATGCTGCGCTACAGCGACAACGTGCTCGCCGAGACCCTGGCCATCGAACTGTCGGTGCACCGGGGCGGGCCGCCCACGCACGCCGGCGGCGTGGAGGCGATCGAACAGGTCCTGTCGTCGATGTTCCCGGACCAGTGGGCGGGCACCACCCTGCACGATGCGTCGGGGATCTCCTACGCCAACCGCACCACGCCGGAACTGCTCGACGCCGTGATGACGGCCGCCAGCGGGCCCAGCCGGCCGGCGCTGCGCCCGATGCTCGACGGGCTGCCGATCGCCGGTGGCACCGGTACGCTCGCGGACCGGTTCGACGCCCCGGGCAACCCGGGCGCGGGCTGGGCACGCGCCAAGACCGGAACACTCACCGGGGTCAGTTCGTTGACCGGCATAGTGCAGACAGTCGACGGCCGCGTGCTGTCGTTCGCCCTGATGTCCGGCGGCACCTCGCCGGCGGACGCGCGACCCGCCCTCGACGCCGTGGTGGGTCAACTGAGAGAGTGCGGGTGCCGATGACCACTTCAGGAATCGCCGGATCGGACGTCACCGACGCCGGGATCACCGGAACCGGGACCACCGAGGTCGCCGAGACCGCCGACCGTCAACCGGGCATCGGGTCGCAGATCGACTGGTTGCTCGCGGCGTCGACCGCGAAACGTCTCACCCGTCCCGGTCCCAAGACCACGGCCTACACCTACGAGGCGGCCCGTACGGAACTGGCCGACGCCGCGACCCGGGCCGAAGCCCCGGTCCGTGAGGTCACCGGGCTCGCCGACGGCCTTCGCGTACCGACCACCCGGGTCCTCGACCGGGCCGGGTGGATCGACGCCGCATCCCGGTCGATGCGCTCGATGCTCGGCTCCGACGAGTCGATCGATGCGGGATCGCCCGGACTCGGGGCCCGATTCGGTGGCCTCCAGGCGGGTGGACTCCTCGCGTTCCTGTCGACCGCGATCCTCGGTCAGTACGACCCGTTCACGCCGGATCCGGACACCGGCGAGCCCGGGGTGTTGATGGTGGTGACGCCGAACATCATCAACGTCGAACGCCAGCTCAAGGTGGTTCCGTCGGACTTCCGGTTGTGGGTGTGCCTGCACGAGGTGACCCACCGCGTGCAGTTCTCCGCCAATCCGTGGCTGCGCGACTACATGCAGGACAACGTGGCCGCGCTGACCTCCGACGCCGGCGAGTCGACCACCGAGATCGTCACGCGGATGACCAAGGCGCTCAAGGGTTCCGACGGTCCGCGCGACAAGGGTGTGATCGGGGCGATGCAACTGCTGCAGAGCCCGGAGCAGCACGCCGCCTTCCAACGCATGATGGTCCTGGGCACGCTGCTCGAGGGTCACGCCGACCATGTCATGGACGCCGTGGGACCGGCGCATGTGCCGTCGGTGGCGAGCATCCGAGCCGCCTTCGACAAACGTCGCACCGCACCCCAGAACCCGGTCCAGCGGCTCATCCGGGCGCTCATCGGGATGGACGCCAAGCTCGCGCAGTACATCCGCGGCAAGGCCTTCGTCGACGCGGTGGTCGAGGCCGTCGGGATGGAGCGGTTCAACGTCGTGTGGACCTCGCCGGACACGATGCCGCTGCCGAGCGAGATCG
Source organism: Gordonia sp. SCSIO 19800 (assembly GCF_018132775.1). Lineage (NCBI taxonomy): Bacteria > Bacillati > Actinomycetota > Actinomycetes > Mycobacteriales > Gordoniaceae > Gordonia > Gordonia sp. SCSIO 19800. Next base: position 15,087 of record NZ_JAGRQM010000017.1, read on the forward strand.
ACGACCCGCAGGCATGGATTCAGCGGGTCTTGTGAGACGGGCGGTCGCGGAGTTCGCGGCCGCTCATCTCTCGGGGCCGCAGGTCTGTGTGGGCCTCTCCGGCGGACCGGACTCGCTCGCGCTGACCGCAGCCGCCGTCGGCGCCGGTCTGGACGTCACCGCGCTGATCGTCGACCACGGCCTCCAACCGGGTTCGACGCAGGTGGCCGCGGCGGCGGCGCGCACGGCGGAGTCCCTCGGTGCCCGCGTGCGAATTCTCCCGGTGCGGGTCGGGTGGCGGGGCGGTCTCGAGGCCGCCGCACGTGACGCGCGATATGCGGCGCTCGAGCAGGCCCGCGACGGCCGGCCGGTCCTGCTCGGCCACACCGCGGACGACCAGGCAGAGACCGTGCTGTTGGGACTGGCACGCGGATCCGGGTCCCGGTCGATCGCGGGTATGCGCCCGTGGAATCGACCCTGGGGCAGACCGTTCCTCGGGGTCCGGCGACATCAGACCCTGGCGGCCTGTACGGAGATGGGCCTCGAGCCCCACCACGACCCGCACAACCGCGATCCGCGTTTCACCCGGGTTCGTCTGCGGGCCGAGGTGCTACCGCTGCTCGACGACGTGCTCCAGGGGGGTGTCGTCGACGCGCTGGGTCGCACCGCCGACGGTTTGCGAGCAGACAACGACGCGCTCGACGAGTGGGCGGCCCGGGTCCTGGCCGAGGCCGGCCGCGGTGACGTACTGGAGATCGCCCCGCTGCGCGACGCGCCGCCCGCGGTCCGGACCCGTGCCCTGCGCGCCTGGCTGCTCGACGTCGGTGCGACCGAGCCGACCCATCGGGTCATCTCCGCGGTGGCGGCTCTGCTGGACCGGACCGGCGCCGCGGGCGACCGGACCCAGGTCGCCGTCGGCGGCGACCCCGCGGTCCGCCGCGTCGTCGTCCGCCGCGGCGAGACACTGACGGTCCGCCTCACCGAGAGGTGAGACGGACCGTCGAGGACAGACTCCGCGATCAGCGTCGCGGCGGAACGAACGGCGAGTTGATCGTCTGGAAGTAGTGGATCCCGGCCCCGATCAGGGTGCCCCCGCCGCCGAGGGCGAGGCCGACGATGCCGCCGATCGCAGCGGCCGGCGCGACGCCCACCAGGCAGCCCACCACCGCAGCGGCGAGTCCGATGACGCACCCGATGATTCCGCCGACGATTCCACCGACGATGGTCCCGACCAATGTCCCGATCGACGTTCCCGCGGCGAGCTGCGAACGGAAACGTTCGAGCGCCTGGTCGTCACGTTCCTGGCGCGTTTGCGGCGCCGCGACATTGTGTCGGGCCGCCCCGCGTAGATGATCGACCGCGGTCGGATTGAGTGCCGTCGAACGCGCGACCTCACGGGACGGAATGAGGGTCACCTTGTTTCCCGTGGTCCGCGTGTCTATCGGGAACTGCCGATACTCGCTGCGATACATGAGCGGCATGCGAAAGAGCTCCGCGCCGGCGGTGTCCCGGATCGTCAGATTTCCGTTCTCCGTGCTGACCGATGCGTTGTGCACCGTGAGAGTGAGCGCCGAGGCATTCCACGACGCATCGTAGGTCGCGGCGGAGGCCCGCTGAGGTGCGGCTTCGGCGGTCGCGGCGAATACGGTGACGACCGCGGTGACCAGGCACAGAATGGCGCTGAAACGTTTTCTGCGCAGGGGAGAACGCGAAGTGGGGGACACGAGCGCTCCTTCTTGTCCACACGGGGACAGGGCGTGAGAAGGGAGGGGAATTTCGAGGCCTGGTTGCTCAGATCTCTGTTCTCGAGAATGTCAGACGCTTGATCCACTCCGAAACGCAACCACTCGGAATGGTGCCGGTGTGGTGACTTGTTATGCGACCGTTATCTGCACGGCAATTCGGCGAAATGTCGATATGAAACGTCGACAATGATTTGAGCAGGCATTTCTCGGAAAACCCCCAGGTGGACGGTCGGTCATTTCTTCGGCCTATGGCGACGACCCCGGTGCGGCCCCCGTTCATCGCGGTGCGGCCGAAACATGCGAAGCTGGGACCGTGCAGTTTGCCGATCCGTATGCCGCCGACATCGACGCTGTCCTGATCACCGAGGACGAGATCAAACAGCGCACCGCCGAACTCGCCCAGTCCGTGGCGTCGCGCTACGCCGACATCGAAGAGGATCTGGTTCTCATCGGTGTCCTCAAGGGCGCGATCATGTTCATGACCGACTTCGCCCGGTCGCTTCCGATCCCGTCGCAGATGGAGTTCATGGCGGTCTCCAGTTACGGGTCGTCGACCTCGTCCTCGGGTGTGGTCCGCATCCTCAAGGACCTCGACCGCGACATCGAGGGACGCGACGTCCTGATCGTCGAGGACATCATCGACTCCGGTCTGACGCTGTCCTGGCTCATGAAGAATCTCGCCACACGGTCGCCACGCAGCCTGGAGGTGTGCGCTCTGTTGCGCAAGCCGGACGCCGTGCGTTCCACCATCCGGGTCGCCGACGTCGGGTTCGACATCCCCAACGAGTTCGTCGTCGGATACGGCCTCGACTACGCGGAGCGATACCGCGACCTTCCCTACATCGGACGACTGAAGCCGTCGGTGTACACGCACTGATCCATCGCCGGCGCATGACGCGGCGCCCGCGTGTCCGACCTGCGAGGGAACGGTTTCACCAGCGCGATCGTTGACCGGTAGCCTCAATGTGTACGTCGACGGGAAGGACATGGGAACGGCGTCGGCACCGGGACTCGATCCCGTGAGCCCGCACGACCCCCACCAACTGGCATGAACCGTAAGACAGTCTTCCGCAACCTCGCCATCCTGGCGCTCATCCTGCTCGCCCTGTGGGGCTGGAGCGTGATGAGCGACTCCGGTCGGGAGTACCGCGGCGTCGACACCTCTGTCGCACTGCAGCAACTCAACGACAAGAACACCAAGTTCATCAGCATCGACGACCGCGAGCAGCAGCTGCGCATCGAGCTGAACACCCCGATCAAGGTCAACGACGCCGACGCCGACAAGATCAGCGCCAAGTACCCGGCGCAGGCGGGGGACCAGGTCTTCGAGGCCGTCCAGGGCACCGGCGCCCCGTACACGACCAACGTCAACGAGCAGTCCGTCCTGTGGCAGATCCTCATCTTCGTGCTGCCGATGATCCTGCTGTTCGGTCTGTTCTTCTTCGTGATGAGCCGTATGCAGGGCGGTGGCCGCGGCGGCGTGATGGGCTTCGGCAAGTCGAAGGCCAAGCAGCTCACCAAGGACATGCCGAAGACGACCTTCGCCGACGTCGCGGGCGCCGACGAAGCCGTCGAAGAGCTCTACGAGATCAAGGACTTCCTACAGAACCCGACGCGGTACCAGGCGCTGGGCGCCAAGATCCCGCGCGGTGTGCTGCTCTTCGGCCCTCCCGGAACCGGCAAGACGCTGCTGGCCCGCGCGGTGGCCGGCGAGGCGGGCGTCCCGTTCTTCACGATCTCCGGTTCGGACTTCGTCGAGATGTTCGTCGGCGTCGGCGCGTCGCGCGTGCGTGACCTGTTCGAGCAGGCCAAGAACAACAGTCCGTGCATCATCTTCGTCGACGAGATCGACGCCGTCGGCCGGCAGCGCGGCGCGGGTCTCGGCGGTGGCCACGACGAGCGTGAGCAGACGCTCAACCAGCTCCTCGTCGAGATGGACGGTTTCGGCGACCGCTCGGGCATCATCCTGATCGCGGCCACCAACCGCCCCGACATCCTCGACCCGGCTCTGCTGCGCCCCGGCCGATTCGACCGGCAGATCCCGGTCGGCAACCCCGACATGGCCGGTCGCCGGGCCATCCTCAAGGTCCACGCCAAGGGCAAGCCGATCGACTCCGACGCCGATCTCGACGGTCTGGCCAAGCGCACGCCCGGCATGTCCGGAGCGGATCTGGCCAACGTCGTCAACGAGGCGGCGCTGCTCACCGCACGGGAGAACAAGCAGACGATCACCGCCGAGGCCCTCGAAGAGGCGGTCGACCGGGTCATCGGCGGTCCGCGCCGCAAGTCCCGGATCATCAGCGAACACGAGCGCAAGGTCGTCGCCTATCACGAGGGCGGCCATACTCTTGCTGCCTGGGCGATGCCCGATCTCGACCCGATCTACAAGGTCACGATCCTGGCGCGCGGGCGCACCGGCGGCCACGCGCTCGCCGTCCCCGAGCAGGACAAGGACCTGATGACCCGCTCGGAGATGATCGCGCGGCTGGTGATGGCGATGGGCGGCCGTGCCGCCGAGGAACTGGTCTTCCACGAGCCGACGACCGGCGCGTCGTCGGACATCGACCAGGCGACGAAGATCGCGCGTGCGATGGTCACCGAGTACGGCATGAGTTCGAAGTTGGGTGCAGTGCGCTACGGCCAGGACCAGGGCGATCCGTTCCTCGGCCGGTCCATGGGCTCGCACACCGACTACTCCGCGGAAATCGCGAGCGAGATCGACGACGAGGTGCGCCGGCTCATCGAGGCCGCGCACACCGAGGCGTGGGCCATCCTGACCGAGTACCGGGACACCCTGGACGTGCTCGCGACGCAGCTCCTCGAGAAGGAGACGCTGACCCGCAAGGACCTCGAGAAGATCTTCGCCGACGTCGACAAGCGTCCGCGGATCACCGCGTTCAACGACTTCGGCGAACGCACTCCGAGTGACAAACCGCCGGTGAAGACGCCGGGAGAGCTGGCGATCGAACGCGGTGAGCCGTGGCCGCCGCCGGAGCAGGCCAAGATCCCCGAGCCGGTGGGTGCCGGTTACCCCGGTGGGCCGCAGGTCCCCGGCCAGGTGCCGAACTACCCGCCGATGTATCCCGAGCCGGGTGGTCCGACACCCCCGACGCAGGGCAATCCGGAACCGCGGTACCCCGACCACGGATATCCGCCGGCCGATCCCGGCCCCCACTATCCGAATCCCCGGTATCCGAACCCCCAGTATCCGAACCCGAACTACCCCAACCCGCAGTATCCGGACCCGGGCAACGGCCGGACGGCACCCGGGTCGGGTGGGCCGTACGGGGGCGGCACGCGTCCGGATTACGGCGCGCCGCGCGATTGGTCCGCACCCGGTTGGCCACCCGAGCCCGACCCGCGGTCGGGTCGCAACGGCGACACGAACGGCTGGGGTCATCGCGCCGGTGACGACGACTCGCGTCCGAGTTCGTAAAGTGGCCGGATGAGTATCAGCGAGCGGCGGGACGCCGTACTCGAGGGACCCCGGTCCGACTTCGACCAGGCACGCGCCGAAGCCGCGGTCCGCGAGTTGCTGCTCGCCGTCGGCGAGGACCCGGATCGGGAAGGTCTGATCCGGACGCCCGCGCGGGTGGCGAACGCCTACCGGGAGATGTTCGCCGGCTTGTACACCGAGCCCGATGAGGTCCTCGCCACGACGTTCGACGAGGACCACGACGAGCTGGTGCTGGTGAAGGACATCCCGATGTACTCCACCTGCGAGCATCACCTGGTGTCGTTCCACGGTGTCGCCCACGTCGGCTACATCCCCGGCACCTCGGGCCGGGTGACCGGGCTGTCCAAGTTGGCGCGCCTGGTCGACCTGTACGCGAAGCGTCCGCAGGTCCAGGAGCGGCTCACCAGCCAGATCGCCGACGCGATGATGCGCAGACTCGAGCCCCGCGGGGTGATCGTGGTGATCGAGGCCGAGCACCTGTGCATGGCCATGCGCGGTATCCGCAAACCCGGCGCGACGACCACCACGTCGGCGGTGCGCGGCATCTTCAAGACCAGTGCGGTGTCCCGCGGCGAAGCCCTCGACCTGATCACCCGGTGACGCAGGCGCACGCGGTCCCCGCCGGCGGCGGTGTGCACCGGACTCTCGTGATGGGCGTCCTCAACGTCACCGCCGACTCCTTCTCCGACGGCGGCCGCTACCTCGACGCCGATGCGGCCATCGCGCATGGGCTCGAACTCATCGAGCAGGGTGCCGACCTCATCGACGTGGGTGGCGAATCGACCCGGCCCGGCGCGGTCCGGGTCGACCCCGGTCTCGAGGCGGAGCGCGTGGTCCCGGTGATCGGCGAACTCGCCGCGCGCGGGGTGACCGTGTCGGTCGACACGATGCGCGCCCCGGTCGCGGCCGCCGCGATCCGGGCCGGCGCCGCGATCGTCAATGACGTGTCCGGCGGGCGTGCCGACGCCGACATGGCGCGGGTCGTCGCGGACGCGGGATTGCCGTGGATCCTGATGCACTGGCGCCCGGCCGGGGACAGCACGGACCGGCGGTTCACGCACCGCAGTGGAGACGTCGACGGGTACCGGGACGTGGTCGCCGAGGTGAGTGGGGAACTGCTGGCCCAGGTCGACGCGGCGGTGTCGGCCGGCGTCGACGCCGACCGCCTCATCCTGGATCCGGGGCTGGGCTTCGCCAAGACCGCCGAGCACAACTGGGCCCTGCTCAACGCATTGCCCACCATCACCGGGCTCGGCTTCCCGGTGCTGGTCGGAGCCTCCCGCAAACGCTTCCTCGGGTCGCTGCTGCGTCGCGACGGTGCGGATCGGCCGCCCGCCGGACGTGATGTCGCCACCGCGTCGGTCTCGGCGCTGTCCGCCGCCGCGGGCGCGTGGGGGGTGCGCGTCCACGACGTCGCGAGCAGTCGCGACGCGGTCGCGGTCGCGGCGGCCTGGCGCACCGGCGGTTCCCGAACCTCGTCCTCGGTAGGAGACTCGAATGGCTGACCGGATCGAACTGCGCGGCCTCAAGGTGCGCGGCAATCACGGTGTGTTCGACCATGAACGGGCCAACGGCCAGGACTTCTACATCGACGTCGTTCTCTGGCTGGACCTACGGGCCGCCGGCGAGTCCGACGACCTCGCCGACACCGTCGACTACGGCACGCTCGCGCAGCAGGTCGCCGGCATCGTCGGGGGCGAACCGCGCAACCTCATCGAGAAGGTGGGGGCCGAGGTCGCGGAGTCGATCATGACCGACGAGCGCATCGATGCCTGCGAGGTGACCGTGCACAAGCCGTCGGCGCCGATCCCACTGACCTTCGACGACGTCGCGGTGGTGACCAGACGTTCCCGCAAGGGGACGCGATGAGCCGCGCGGTGCTCTCGGCCGGTTCCAACATCGGTGACCCGACCGCGCACCTGCGTTCGGTCGTCGAGGCTTTCGCCGACGACCTGGTCGCGGTGTCCGCGGTCTATTCGACGCCGCCGTGGGGCGGGGTCGAGCAGGAGGACTTCCGCAACATCACGCTCGTCGTCGACGGCCCGCATGATGCGCGCGGGTGGCTCGAGCGCGGATTCGAACTCGAGCGGGCCGCCGAACGGACGCGCGAGATCCGCTGGGGGCCGCGAACTCTCGACGTCGACGTCGTCACCGTGTCCGAGTCCGGCCAGGACGTCGTGTCCGGGGACCCGGACCTGACACTGCCCCATCCCCGTGCCGCGCAACGGGCTTTCGTCCTCGTCCCGTGGCTCGAGATCGAACCCGATGCCATCCTCTGGACCCCGGACGGTACGCGCGCGGTGTCCGATCTCGTGGCCGGGCTCGACGACGCAGAGCGGGACGCGGTGCTTCCGGTCGGCCGCCTGACCGGGGTCGAGTCGTGACCGCGCCGGATCCGCGCCGGCCGGATCAGGACGACGAGGAGACCGGTCTCGGTCCCACCCGGGTCCGCGATCTCGCCGTCATCGCGGCGGTCACGGCGATCGTCGCGTGGATCCTGGTGCGGTACAACTACTCCGATTTCCCGCCGCTGCCGTTGCTCGCCGGTGTGGTGCTGTATGTGCTTGCCGCACTCGAGATCGTCATCGCCTTCGTCGTCCGTTCCCGGGTCGATTCGCGGGATGTCGGTCGCGCGCGGGGGCAGCTCCATCCACTCACGGCCGCGCGGGTGCTGGCCCTGGCCAAGGCTTCTGCGATCCTCGGCGCGATCGCCTTCGGGGTGTGGCTGGGTCTGCTGGCCTTCCTGCTCGGCCAACACGATCTGGCCGCTGCCGACCACGACCGGCCAGGCGCGATCGTCGGACTGATCGGCGGGGTGGTCCTCGTCGGTGCCGCGCTGTGGCTCGAGTACTGCTGCCGAGCACCCGACGATCCGTCCGCCGTCGGCGGTCCGTGAGGGTCGGGGCAAGTCTCGGACGCCCCGCGCACTCGTCGCCTAACATGTCGACTATCGGAGAAACTCCGCACCCGCCTGCGGTCCGAATGCACTCACAGCGGGTAAATTCACGATCATGACGACCTCGAACGGCCGTGCCGCCGACTCGCGCCGCTCGAGTCGGTCGACGGCTCAGTGGTTGCTCGGCCTCTTGATCGTGCTCGCATTGATCGCCAGCATCCTGATGGTCTTCACCGACAGGCTGTCGATCACCGGCTCGCTGGCAGTCATCGCGGCGTTGTGGGCGGCCGTCATCGGCGCGATCCTGGTGACGAAGTTCCGTCGACAGGCCGAGAGCGCCGAGGCGAAGAGCCGTGACCTCCGGTTGGTCTACGAACTGCAGCTGGAACGCGAGATCGCCGCGCGTCGGCAGTACGAACTCGATGTCGAGACGACCATCCGCAAAGAGGTCACCGCCGAGTCGAACGAAGAACTCTCCGAGCTCAAGGCCCAGGTGCTGGCGTTGCGTTCCAGCCTGGAGATGCTCCTCGGTGAACCGCTGCCGGATCAGCGGGTCGCCCTGTCGAGTGAGAAGATGCGCGAACTGGCCTCGGGCCTGAACGACGAATCACGCGCGGGTCGTCGATCCGGTGCACCCTACGGCGGTGGCTTCTCCGGTGATCTCGGTGGCGTGTCGTCCTACGGCGCCACCTACGCCGACGACGGGGTGCTCGCCGCGCGCGACTTCGCGGCGACGGCTCCGACCGCGGACGACGGCAGGCATACGGGACCGGTCGATCCCAACGAGATGACCGAGGTGATCCCGGTCGTCACCGACGATCCGATCTCGGGCCGGATCGCCACCGAGGTATCGCCCGATGAGCCCGCGGCGACGAGCGCGCCGGCCGAACCCGCTGCCGCGACGGGGACGTCCGGGAGGACGTCCGACTCAGACGTCTCCGACGCCGAGATCGTCGACACCGATCACCCCGGCGGCACGGAAGCCACCGCCGGCGGCGAGACCTCGGGTGCGGACAGTGGTGCGTCAACCGGCGCCGGAGAGTCCGCGTCCGTGCCGTTCTCCGGGGGCTTCTACCTCGGAAGCGATGCCGACGCGTCGGATACCCGAGGCCCGGGATCGCAGTCGCCGGTCGCGGACGCGAATCAACCGCTCTACACCGACGACACCCCGACCGACGAATGGTCGACCCGGGCGGCGTCGGGCGAAGCACCCGAGAGCGATGAGACCCCGGGCGTCGCGGATGCTTCCGACGACGTGGAGCCCCCGCCCTTCCTCGGGTCCGCTGGACGACACGAGAATCAGCCGGGCGGTCGGCCCGCGGAGTCCTTCGGCGGTGGTCGTCGACGCCGTGCGGTCGCCGACGACGCGGAATCGGCACACTCGGCGGGGTTGCCCGTCTCCGAACTCCTGAGCCAGCTGCGGTCACAGACCGAGTCCACCGGCGGCGGACGGCGCCGACGGAACGGCTGATCCGCCCGGGCGGGCCCGGCCGCTTGCGACCCCGGGCGGGCCCGGCTGCTTGCGACACTGCCGGGTCGCGGTCCGATGCCCCTGTCATCCGTCCGGGTGCATCTGCGGCGTTGCCGCGGATTCGCCGATACGAGTTGGACGATCGCCCTAGTATTCCCGTATGAGCGAGACGCTCGCGGGTGGGGAGTTCGGTCTCGGGCCGGGGTCCGATCCGTCGATGGCCGCGATCCGCCACACCGAGCGCGGGAACGCGGTCAAGCAGTCGCTGGTGAGCACCGCGGTGTTCCTGCCGGTCATCGTGTGGTGGCCGACGGTGTTGTGGCTCTTCACCTTCGACCCGCTCGACGGCACCCCGTTCCCCGAGTACCACGCGAACCTCCAGGCCAACGGTCCCGAGGCGAGCCTGTTGCTCATCTGGTCGCTGACGGCTCTGATGCCGCTGTACATGGTTCTCGTGCTGGGGATCTGGGCTCGTAATCCGATGCGGTCGGGGATCGCGGTGGTGATCGGCGCGGTCGGGGCACTCGGATTCTGGGGTGGTCAGGTCCCGGTCCTGGTGCGATCGGGAGACTACCCCGTGCTCACGTTCTGTTCGGAGCACATGCCCGCCTTCGTCGTGATGCTGATCGTGGCGTGGTCGGTCGCGCGTCGACGTGGATTCTGGTGGGTGCTGGCGATTCCGGTGATCATGCTGCTGGCGATCAACGCCTATGAGGGCTGGGCGTCGAACCCGGTCGACGCGATCGTCGACGGCACCGGGAGACTCCTCGACGTCCCGGCCTCGCAGGTACTGGACCCGTTCTCGCCGAGATTCCGTTCGCCGTTCGACGACGTGGTCGACATCGTGGCGGGGATCCTGACCCTGTGGGTGGTCGACGCCGTGTTCGGCGCGTTGTCCAGGCAGGCGCGTGAGCCGCAGAAGTCCCGGCCGGGGAGCTGGCGCTGACGAAATCCGTTGCCACGACGTCGAAGTCAGAACTGCATCGCCACGGCGCGTCCGACGGTGAACGCGATGAACCCCAGGCTCAGCACGACGCCCAGGACGCACAGCACACGGGCGAACCGCCCGGCCGAACCCGGCTGACCACGGCCGGCGAGATACCAGCCGGCCACGCCTACCGGCAGGCCCAGTCCACCGACGACGCTCAACGGGATCGCCGCCACACCGCATGCGAGCGACGCGGTGGTCCGCCGGGTCGCACCCGGGCCGGGCCGAGGTGGGTCCAGCACCGGTAGATCGCGCGAGGCGCGGACCGTCGACGACCCGGGATCATGCTGGGGGACAGCGTGTCCGGGGAGTCCGGAGTACGCCGTCGCGCCCCGTGCGATGGTGGGCCGAGACTCGTCGTCCCCCGGCCGGGTGGCACCGGTGACCGGGATCGCAACAGTGGGTGCGAAGGCGGTCGGGGGCAGCGCCGGCGGTGCGGGTCGGGACATCGGTGGACCGGACATCGGTGCCGCCGCGGCGTGGCCGCGCACGGTGCGCTCCGGCCGCGGTGGCGCCGGGGCGAACACCGTCGAGTCGATCGCCGAACGGAGTTCGGCGGCAAAGGCCCCCGCCGACGACGGACGGTCCGTCCGGTTCTTTGCGAGACCGGAGCGCACCACGTCGGACACCGCCGGCGGCACGTCGGGCCGGAGGTCGGACAGCTCCGGGGGCGGGGTGCTGAGGTGGTGGTGGATCATCATGGCGGGCGTCCGTGCGGCGAACGGCACTGTGCCCGCGATCAATTCGAAGACGCTGCAGGCCAGTGAGTAGACGTCGCTGCGGGCATCGAGGGTCTCGGCCGAGAGCTGTTCGGGTGACGAATAGGGGAATGAGCCGATGACGAGATCCGTCGAGGTGAGCGAGGTGGCACCACCGTCGGTCGGACGCGCTATCCCGAAGTCCGCCAGCCGGATACGCCGGCGCGTGACGTGCTGGGGGAGTCGCGGATCGGACTCCTCGGGGCTGATCAGGATGTTCGCCGGTTTGACGTCGCGGTGGAGCAGTCCGGAGCGGTGCGCGTGATCGAGCGCCGCGCCGATCGCGTCGCCCACGGCCGCGACGTCGGCGAGCGGGAGCCCGCCGGGGCTGGTGGCGAGCAATGCCGCGGCGTCCGTGCCGGGCACGTACTGCATCGAGATCCAGAGTCGTCCGTCCACTTCGCCCCGGTCGTAGACACTGACGATGCACGGGTGGTCCAGCTGGGCGGCGAGGTCGGCCTCGCGGGTGAACCGGGCTCGGAAGATCGGATCGTTCGACACCTGCTCGGCGAGGACCTTGATCACGTCATGGCGCGGGAGCCGGGGATGGCGGACGAGGTACACCTCACCCATCCCGCCCGCACCGATCCTGCGCACGACCCGGTAACCGGCGAACTCTGTGCCCGGTTCCAAGCTCATGGGCGGGACCTTCGTGTGCGCGGGTGTGTCGATGTCGTCCGGGCCGGCAAACCTTGGCGGACTGCGGCTGTCTCAGACTACGCCGCGTCGGCGCAGGTCACCGGTGGTTCGGTGGATCGGTCGGCACGACCGGCGGATCGACCGGACAACCTCGAGGTGACACCTGTCACAGACGTTGGCACCGGCCGCGGTGTCGGACCTACTCTTGCTCTGCAACGTCTGGTACCCGTGCCGACGCCGCCGCGATGAGTCCGCTCATCCGACGGACGTCTCGGCAGATGCGGGACTGGAACGACACTCTGGAGGACAGCGGTGACCTCACCGAGCGGTGATGCCGGTATGCCATCGGCACGGCGAACCGGTGGCGATGACGCCTTCGTCGATGGCTCGCACCTCCGTTCCGGTCTCACCGACCAGTTTCCCGGCATGACGAATCTGCCGACGCCCGCTCGCCTCACCGTCGGCCTCGTGTCCGCCGGCCGCGTCGGGACCGCTCTGGGCGAGGCGCTCGAGAAGGCCGGGCATGTGGTCGGAGCCGTGGTGGCGCGGTCGCCCGAGTCCCGGGCCCGCGCGGTGAGTCGACTCCCCGATTCCGAGGTCCTCGACCTCGACGCGGTCGTCGCGCGATCCGAGTTGCTGCTGGTCAGCGTGCCCGACTCCGAGCTCGCCGCCGTGGTCGACGAGATCGCGGCGTCCGACTCGCTCCGTCCGGGGACGATCGTCGCGCACACCGCGGGCGCGCACGGGGTGGCCGTGCTGCAACCGCTGACCGACCGCGGTGCACTGGGGATCGCACTGCATCCGGCGATGACGTTCGTGGGTTCGGAGGACGACACCGCGCGCCTCACCAACGCCTGTTTCGCCATCACCGCCGCCGATGCGGTCGGCGAGGCCATCGCGTCGTCGCTGGTGCTGGAAATGGGCGGTGACCCGGTGCGGATCGCCGAAGCCGAGCGCACGCTCTACCACGCCGCACTGGCCCACGGCGCCAACCACCTGATCGCCTTGATCTCCGACGCGGTCCTCGCACTCAACGCCGCCATCGACCACTCCGGCCGTGACACCGCGACCGTCGACGGACACGGTAACCGCCTCGCCGAACGCATCCTCGGGCCGTTGGCCGCGGCGTCGCTGCGAAACGTGCTGGAACTCGGCCCATCGGCGCTGACCGGGCCCGTCGCCCGCGGTGACGCGCCCGCGGTCGCCCGACACCTGGCGGCGCTGCGCACCGTCCCCGCCGGCCCGGGACCGCACGGCATCGCCGAGGCATATCGCACACTCGCCCGGCGCGCCGCGGACCACAGCCACGCACCGCAGGCGTTGATCGACGCATTGGAGGACCGATGACATCAAGCGGAGGAGACGGCGTGAGCGGCCCGTCCGACGCACAGCCCACCTACTCGGCCGGCACGATGACCGTGCATCGAGAGCCGGCGTCCCTGAGCCGCGTCACCCGCGCGCTGCGGGCCGCGGGCAAACGTGTCGTGCTCGTCCCGACCATGGGTGCCCTGCACGCCGGCCATCTGCAGCTCGTCCGGGCCGCCAAGGCCAAGGGCAACACCGTGGTGGTGGTGTCCATCTTCGTCAACCCGTTGCAGTTCGGCGCCGGCGAGGACCTCGACGCCTACCCGCGCACCCTCGACGCCGACCTCGCGCTCCTCGAGCCGCTGGGCGTCGAGCTGGTGTTCGCGCCGTCCGCGTCGTCGATGTACCCGAACGGTCCGCAGACGACGGTGCACCCGGGCGAGGTGGGCCGAATCCTCGACGGGATCTCGCGGCCGACACACTTCGCCGGGATGCTGACGGTGGTCCTCAAGCTGCTCAACATCGTCGGACCCAATGCGGCGTTCTTCGGTGAGAAGGACTATCAGCAGCTGGTGCTCATCAAGCAGATGGTGACCGACCTGAACCTCGACGTCGACATCGTCGGCGTCCCGACCGTCCGCGAGTCCGACGGGCTGGCGATGTCGTCACGCAACCGCTACCTCACCCCGGAGCAGCGGGAGCTGGCGACGACGCTCTCGGCGTCGCTCGTCGCGGGGGCCCACGCGGCCGAAGGCGGACGCGAAGCCATCCTCGCCGCCGCACGGTCGGTGCTCGCCACGGTCCCGGAGATCGAGGTCGACTACCTGGACCTGCGCGGGCGTCAGCTCGAGGAACCACCGGAGAAGGGCGCGGGACGGCTGCTCGTCGCCGCCCGGCTCGGCGGCGCACGCCTGATCGACAACGTCGGCGTGACGGTCGGCGGGATCGCCGCGCTCGAAGAAGAAATCGCCTGGACCAATGCCACCACAACCACGACAGAGGGACGATGACCATGTTGCGCACCATGATGACCTCGAAGATCCACCGCGCCACCGTGACCCAGGCCGACCTGCACTACGTCGGCTCGGTGACCATCGACTCCGATCTGCTCGACGCCGCGGGCCTGCTCGAGGGTGAGCAGGTCACGATCGTCGACATCGACAACGGCGCCCGGCTGGTGACCTACGCGATCGCCGGCGAGCGCGGCAGTGGTGTCATCGGGATCAACGGTGCGGCTGCGCATCTCGTCCACCCGGGCGATCTCGTCATCATCATCGCCTACAGCATGCTCGATGCGGCCGAGCTGCGTGAGTACTCGCCGAACGTGGTGTTCGTCGACGCGCAGAACCGCATCGTGACCACGGGCGACGATCCGGCCGACGTACCCGCGGGGTCGGGCCTGCTCGACCCGCGTCACCTCGACGGTCCGATCTTCGCCGACGCCTCGCTCTGACGCGGCGACGACCTTCGATGCTGCTCACCGTCGACGTCGGCAACACCAACATCCATCTCGGCGTGTACGCCGGGGTCGGGGATCACGCGCGCCTGGTGCGTGATTGGCGAATCCACACCGACCCGCATTACACCGCCGACGAACTGGCGTGGGCGTTCCGCGGCATGCTCGGCGACGACATAGAGCAGGTGACCGGGGTGAGTGCGCTGTCGACGGTTCCGTCGCTCCTGCGCGAACTGCGCGTGATGGTGCCGCGCTACTTCGGCAACGGGCCACACGTGCTGCTCGAACCGGGTGTGCGGACCGGGGTTCCCCTCCTGGTCGACAACCCGAAAGAGGTCGGCACCGACCGGGTCGCCAATTGCCTTGCCGCGCACACGGAATTCGGCGGGCCCTGCATCGTGGTCGCGTTCGGTACCGCAACGGTCGTCGACGCGGTCTCGGCGACGGGCGAGTTCCTCGGCGGGGCCATCGCACCGGGCGTCAACCTCGCGGTCGAGGCGCTGTCGGAGCACACCGTGACCATGCGCAAGGTCGAGTTGATGCCGCCCCGCAGCGTGCTCGGCAAGAACACCGTCGAAGCGTTGCAGTCCGGCATCCTGTACGGCTTCGCCGGCCAGGTGGACGGGTTGGTCGACCGCGTCTGCGACACCGTCCCGGGATTCGACGGCGACGACGTGACAGTGGTCGCCACCGGATTTCTCGCCCCGCTGATGTTCGACGAATGTCGTTCCCTCACCGATCATCACCCGCACCTGACCCTGGATGGTCTACGTCTGGTCCACGAACGGGCCAAGGCGAATCCGCGTCGCGGGAAGTAGATCTAGTGTCCCGGGTCGGAAATTCGTTGATGATTGCGACGCCCAGGCGGCGCCTCGCTTCGTTGGCGTCGTCGCAGGTACATCCAGTAGCTGCGTCCTCCGCCGCCTCGCGATGCGTCCACCTGGACCGCCGAACTCATGAAACGAATTTCCGACCCGGGACACTAGGCGAACCGAACAGCGGCACGGGGATTCGTCGTGTCAACGGTGCGCGCGGAGTGCTGCCTCGGTGTAGGCCGTGATGCGGTCGGTCAGTTCGCCGGCGGTCAGGTCGGTGCCGGCCAGCTGGTGGATCTGTGCGTCGACCGCGGCGAAGGCGAGCCGGAGGTCAGCTGCCGCGGACTGCGCCGTCCAGCCGTCGGCGACGAGATGAGCGCTCAACCGGTCGATCAGCGAATCGATCAGGGTGGTGTACTCCGTGGCCAGGCGTGTCGGGTCGGCCAGTTCGCGCAGCCGCCCATGGGCGCGGCCGTGCGTCGAGTTCTCGCGGACCGCGACCGCGATCACCGCATGCAGCACCTCCGGCCACGGGCACGAACCGGGCGGGTGGTCGTCGAGGACGGCCGTCATCGCCCCCGCGGCGGCGTCGAGATGGCGGAGCGCCAGTTCGTCGAAGATCGCCTGCTTGTCGCCGAAGTACTGATAGATCGAGCCCACCGACACCCCGGCCTTCTCGGCGATGCGGTTGGTCGTCATCTCCGCGCCCTCGGTGTCGAGAAGCTGAGTGGCCGCCTCGAGAATCGTGTCGACGGTGAACGAAGAGCGTTGCTGCCGTGGCCTTTTGCGCACCTGATTGATCCTCGGGAAATGCGAGTTGTGGAGTCCCGCCGCCGGTTCGACGATGGATACATGATCCGCCGATCCGGAACCCCCGAATCCTACCTTCGGTTCCTGCCCGAGCCGTGGCGGTCCGTCGCCGCCGGGGTCGCGGCCGAATCCACCTGGTGGACCTGGCCGTCGAGCTCCGGCCGGGCGTGCGGGGAGGTCGACGTCCACATCCTGCGGGCGCGCCGGAGCGCGGCACCGCTGCGCGTGTTGCTGCTGCACGGCGGTGGCGGACACAGTGCCCTGGTCTGGCCGCTGGGCGCGATCCTCGCGAACGAGGGGTTCGAGGTCCTCGCCCCCGATCTGCCGCAGTACGGACGCACGCGGGTGGCCGATCCGGGGAGGGTCCGCTACCAGGACTGGGTCGATCTGATCTGCGATCTCGTGACGACCGAGACCGAGGACGATCCGCGTCCGCTCATCGTGCTGGGGGCGAGTCTCGGCGGGATGCTCGCCTACGACGTCGCGAGCCGGACCGGACGGGTGGCCGCGGTCGTCGCGACCTGCCTGCTCGATCTGGCCGGGGATCCCGATGCGCGTCGAGCGGTCGCGCGCACGCCGGCGCTCGGTCGCCTCACCCCGCTGATGCCGGTGCTCGCCCGCGTCGGGGTGCTCGCCCGGATGCGGTTCCCGATCCGCTGGGTGGCGCCGATGTCGGCGATGAGTCTCGACCCGGACCTGTCCCGGGCCTGTGTCGGCGACCGTCTCGGGGCCGGGTCGTCGGTATCGCTGGGATTCCTGGCGGACCTGATGACGCACGAGGTGCCGCCCCCTGAGGAGTACCGGGGTCCACGGGTGCTGCTGGTCCATCCGGCGGCCGACTCCTGGACGCCGCCGGAGGTCAGCGTGCGCTTCGCGGGACGGATCGCGGCGCGCGCCGACATCCATCTGCTGACCGGCTGCGGGCACTTCCCGGTCGAACAGCCCGGTGTCGACGAGCTCGCGGCACACCTCCGTGCGCTGGCCGCCGATCTCATCGGGACGACGTGACCCCGGATCGTCAGCGGAACGCGCGCAGCAGGGGAGTGGGATCGTGGTCGGCATCGGTGCCGTCGGAGTTCCGCAGGAGCGCGTCGAGGACGAGGCCGTCGAGCGCGGCGACCAGTTGCCGGGCCTCGGTGCGGGGCAGCCCGGCGTCGACGAGTCCGTCGACGTAGCGCTCCCGATGCCCGACCATCGCCCGTCGCAGGTCCTCGTCGCGTGTCGCCAGGAGCATGAGCTCATACCGCGCCCTGGTACGGACGCGGTCACTGCCCAGCCAGCGGGCGATCACCTCCTGGGTCGACTCGCCCTCGGCGGCCCGATCCCCGGTGAACACATGCTCGACGAGAGCCGCGAGGAAACCGCTCTGACCGCCGAAATGATGCCGAACGCTCCCGTGGGGCATCCCGGACGCGTCTTCGACCGCACGTGCCGACGCCTGCCGGTTCCCGACGGTGCCGATGAGGCTGATGCCGGTGTCGAGTAGAAGGTCACGCGTCGACCCGTTGGCTGATTTCTCCACGCGGAGAAGTTTATCTGCTAGCGTCTTCTCCATGTGGAGAACAGTCTCATGAAGGTCGTCGTGGTGGGGGCCGGGATCGCCGGCCTGTGTACCGCGGTCGGACTGGCGTCGACGGGTGCCCGGGTGACGGTCGTCGAGCGCGCGCCCGAGGTACGCGGCGGGGGTGCTGGCCTGAGCATCTTCGGCAACGGGGTCCGCGCACTCGAGGCGCTGGGTATGCGGTCGGTCCTCGGCGGCGCCGCGGCGCCGACCCCGCCGACCAGCGGAACCCGGACACCGGGCGGGCGATGGCTCAGTCGGTTCGATCCGGCGTCGCTGACCGACATGCGCGTCGTGCGCCGCACCGATCTCCACGCGGCCCTCCTTGCCGCCGCGGCCGACGTCGTGGACATCAGGACGGGTTCCGGCGTCGATGACGCCGTGCCCGACCGCGGTCTCGTGCGACTGGCCGACGGCACCGAGATCGGTGACTGCGATCTGATCGTCGGTGCCGACGGTCTGCGCAGCCGGGTGCGTGCCGCGGTCGTCGAGGACCCGGGCGTCCGGCGATGTGGCTACTCCGCGTGGCGGGCCATCACGACGACCCCGGTGTCGGTCGACGCGGCCGGGGAGACGACCGGACGTGGGGCGCGTTTCGGGATCGCGCCCCTGCCCGACGGGCATGTCTACTGGTTCGCCTCGGTGTCGGACGACGGGGGCGACTCGGCGGGCGGGCTCGATGCAGTGCGGCAACGGTTTTCGGGGTGGCATCGACCGATCGGGGAGTTGCTCGACGCCACCGATCCGGCGACCGTCGGATACCTGCCGATCGAGGAGCTCGCCAAGCCGCTGCCCACGTTCGTCAGAGCGGGCCGGGGGTGCGCGAGTGTTCTCATCGGCGACGCCGCGCACGCGATGACCCCGAACCTGGGTCAAGGTGCCAACCAGGCGATGGAGGACGCGGCCACCCTGACGGCGCTGGTACGCCGGCGCGGCCGCGGTGACCTCGACGAGGCGTTGCGCACCTACGACCGGCTCCGACGCCCGCGGACCCAGCGGATCGTGCGGCAGGCGTCGATGATCGGCAGGGTCGGGCAACTGCGTGCCGGCCCCGCGGTCTGGGCGCGCGACCTCGCACTGCGCATGACGCCCGACGCCGTCCTGAACGCGCAGATGCGACGCGTGCAGCGGTGGCAGCCGCCGGAAGTGTGACGTCGGTGTGACGACCTCGGTCGGGTCGGGGTCTGGCCGGTGCGGGTGTGCTGTGGCATACTCGTCGCCGTGATCACGAGCTGTCGGGAGTGTTGTCAGGGCTAGTACCGCGTCTGCGGCTGCCCTCCTTCGCGCTCCCCGCTCGATCTCGATCACCTGAGGACCCCCTCTCATGACCGCTTCGGTTGCTTCTTCCGTTCGTCCTTCTTCCACCGGTTCGGTGTTTGCCCCTGCGTCGGTGTTTGCCCCTGCTTCGGTGTTTGCCGCTGTACCGCCGACCGTCGCCCCGGCCCCGTCTGCGCCGCTGTCGTTGCGGGTCGAGGACTACGCGTTCGCCGTCGCCGCCGGTGCCACCCCCGTCGACGTCCGCTCCCACCGGCGCCGTCAGCTCGACGGCGCACTGTTCGGGGCCCTGGCCATCGACGCCGTCGAGGTTCTCGACCGGCTCACGCCGGACACCCCGGACTCACTGCGCGTCGCCCGGCCGGAATCACGATGGATCCTCGTCAGCGAGGACGGGCACGAGGCCGAATGGCTCGCCTGGCACCTGCAGGCGCGCGGGGTGCACGGCGCGGTGTTCGTCGTCGGCGGGCACCGTCGGATGCGGTCGGCAAGGGTCAACGGCCGGATTCGGCCCGACGACCTCGCCGTCATCTCCGCCCACGAGAGCTGAACCCGCCCAGCGCGACCCGGTTGTGTCCGCGGTCACCGCGAGGCGGTGAGTTGGAGTCGATGACCGGCCCCGATAGGGTGCGTGGGGTGAGTGACAGCCCGACCAGCACCGCCACCCCCGAAGCGACCGACGAGCAGACTCCTGAGCAGTTGCGCATCCGCCGCGAGAAGCGTGAGCGGATCCTGGCCGAGGGTCGTGAGGCCTACCCGGTCGCGATCCCGCGCACCCACAGCCTCGGTGAGATCCGCGCGGCCTACCCCGACCTCGAGGCCGGTACCGAGACCGGACAGCACGTCGGCGTGAGCGGACGCGTGATCTTCCTGCGCAACAAGGGCAAGCTCTGCTTCGCCACGCTGCAGGAGGGCGACGGCACGCAGCTGCAGGCGATGGTCAGCTTCAACGGCGTCGGCGAGGAAGCGCTGGCGCGGTGGAAGTCCGAGGTAGATCTCGGGGACATCGTGTTCATCTCGGGCGAGGTCATCAGCTCGCGCACCGGCGAACTCTCGGTGATGGCCGACGGCTGGCAGATGGCGTCGAAGTCGTTGCGGCCGTTGCCCGTCGCGCACAAGGACATGAACGAGGAGACTCGAGTCCGGCAGCGCTACGTCGACCTCATCATGCGCCCGGAGGCCCGCAGCATCGCCCGCACCCGGATCTCGGTGATCGCCGAACTCCGTGCGGCGCTGGGCCGTCGGGGTTTCCTCGAGGTCGAGACCCCGATGCTGCAGACCCTGCACGGTGGGGCGGCCGCGCGACCGTTCGTCACGCACTCCAATGCCTTCGACATCGATCTGTTCCTGCGCATCGCACCGGAGCTGTTCCTCAAGCGCTGTGTGGTCGGCGGCATCGAGCGCGTCTTCGAGATCAACCGCAACTTCCGCAACGAGGGTGCCGACTCCACGCACTCGCCGGAGTTCGCGATGCTCGAGACCTATCAGGCCTACGGCACCTACGACGACTCCGCTGTCATGATCCGCGAACTGGTGCAAGAGGTTTCGCAGGCGGCGCTCGGCACCCAGACCCCGACCATGCCGGACGGTTCCACCTACGACCTCTCGGGCGAGTGGACCGCACTCGAGATGTACCCGTCGCTGTCGGAGGCGCTGGGCGAGCAGATCGTCCCGGCCGGCGCCGACGGGGAGACCACCGTCGAGCAGCTGCTGGCCATCGCGGCGCGCGTCGGCCTCGAGATCCCGAAGGACAAGGGATACGGGCACGGCAAGCTCGTCGAGGAACTCTGGGAGCACATGGTCGGCGAGAAGCTGGACCGCCCGGTCTTCGTACGCGACTTCCCGGTCGAGACCTCGCCGCTCGTCCGCGCACATCGGTCGCGGATTGGCGTCGTGGAGAAGTGGGACCTCTACGTACGCGGCTTCGAGCTGGCGACCGGATACTCCGAACTCGTCGACCCCGTCATCCAGCGTGAGCGCTTCGCCGACCAGGCCCGCCTCGCCGCCGCCGGCGACGACGAGGCGATGGGCCTCGACGAGGAGTTCCTCGCCGCGATGGAGTACGGCATGCCCCCGACCACCGGCACCGGCATGGGCATCGACCGCCTGCTGATGGCCCTCACCGGCCTCGGCATCCGCGACACCATCCTGTTCCCGCTGGTGAAGCCCCGCTCCTGACCGGGATTTCGTAGCGCGGATACGCGCTAAATCCGCATCTACGCTACGGATTTCCGTCGTAGGGCTGTACGGATCTGACGAGGTCGTTCTGTCGGGTGCGGTCTCGCTGGAATGCGACGGCGTCACTATGGAAAGCCATCCCATCGATCTCGATGGCGATCTTCGACGCCTCGAACGCGAAGTCGAGGACGTAGCCACACGCCGGCGTGTTGGCCGACCACCCCGTGAACCCGCTGCCCTCGAGTAGCTTCGCGGTGATCCGCTCCGCCTCCGACCTCGCGCCCGACGACATCGCCTCCAGCATCGCCCGCGCGCGTGGCGAACCCCGACGACCCGCGTTGCGGCGCTGGACCGTGTCGAGGGCCGCGACGGTCACCTTCTTGTTCAGCAGCGCGGAGTCCATCACCTGCACCCCCAGCGCCACCGAGGCGTCGAGCACCGTCAACTCGAGGCCGGTCACCGTCAGCCCGTCGACCTCGGTCAGATCGCGAGGCGCGACGGTACGGTGCCACACGGTCACATCCTCGACGCGGGTCCCGTGCCGGCCGTGCGGTGCCACCACGACCGGGACATCCGGAACCCGGCTGACGAGGCCGTGCCACCACGCGGCTGCGGCGCCGGCCAGGGCTGCGCCCGGTCCGGTCTGGAGTACGGCGAGCCGCATCCGCATCCGATCGTCGACCGTCCGGTCGGTTCCCAGCCCCGAATTTCGTAGCGTCAGTAGGTGAATAGCGCGCATTGGCGCTACGAAATCCTGGGGTCAGGTGAGGTTGCGCTTGAGGATCTTGCCCGACGCGTTGCGGGGGAACTCGTCGACGAAGACCACCGACCGGGGGATCTTGAAGTTGGCGAGTTGCTCCTTGGCGAACGCGATGACCTGCGCCTCGTCGAGGTCGGCGTCCGCCCGGACCGTCAGGTAGGCGCGGCCGACCTCGCCGAGCCGGTCGTCGGGCACGCCGACGACCGCGGACTCGGTGACACCGTCGAGCCGCGCGAGGGTCTGCTCGATCTCCGCGGGGTAGACGTTGAACCCGCCGCAGATGTACATGTCTTTGAGCCGGTCGGTGATCTTGAGGTTGCCGCGCTCGTCGAGGGTCCCGATGTCGCCGGTGTGCAGCCACCCGTCGGCGTCGATCGTCGCGGCGGTGGCCTCCGGGTCGTCGAGGTAGCCGACCATCACCATGTCTCCGCGCGCCAGCACCTCACCGTCGTCGGAGAGCGTGATCTCCATACCCGGGAACGCACGTCCGCAGGTGTTGGCAACCGTCGCATCGTCGTCGTCGGGGGTGCACGTCGAGACGAAGCCGCTCGCCTCGGTCAGGCCGTAGGCGGTGATGACGGTGTCGACGCCCAGGTCGTGTTGCAGGCGTTCGACGAGGACGACGGGCACGATCGCGGCACCGGTGATGACGATCCGCAGGCTGGAGAGGTCGTGGTCGGCCCGCTTCGGGTCGTCGAGGATGGTCTGGAAGATGGTGGGCGCGCCCGGGAAGACCGTCGCGCGTTCGTCGGACACGAGTTTCATCGCCTGGTCCGGTGAATAGACGGCGAGCGGCAGCATGGTCACGCCGAACAGCACGCTCGGCAGGATGCCCGCCTTGTAGCCGAAGGTGTGGAAGTAGGGATTGACCATCAGGTAGCGGTCGTCCGGGCCCAGGCCGGCGTTCGCGCCCCAGCCGTACGAGCCGGTCAGGGTCTGCCGGTGGGTGGCCAGCACACCCTTCGACTTTCCGGTCGTGCCGGAGGTGAAGAGGATGTCGGAGAGATCGTCGGGTGAGACGGCATCGGCGCGTCGGTCGGCTTCGGCGAGTGCGTCGGGGGTTGCCGCCCGACTGAGGAACTCATCCCAGTCGACGGCACCGTCGAGCGGGGCGGCGTCGTCCGTGAGCGACACCCGGATCACGACGTCGGGCATCGTGGCGCGGTGATCGCGCAACAACTCGGCCGCATGATCGGCACCGAGGAACTCGCCGGACACGACGACGGCCCGGGCCCCGGACCGTTCGATGATCTCGATCGCCTCGCCCGCGGTGTAGCGCGTGTTCAAGGGGACGAGCGTCGCACCGGCGTAGTGGATCCCGAGCGCCGCAATCGGCCAGTGGAAGCTGTTCGGCGACCAGATGGCGACCCGGTCGCCGGCCTCGATACCCGAGGCCACCAACGCTGCCGCGAAATCCCGGACGGACTCGTGGAGACGGGTCCAGGTCGACTCGATCCGCGGATGCGTCGAAGACTGCCACTGACCGTCGACGAGAGCGATACGGTCGGGCCAGGTCTGCGCCGCCCGGCGCAGTGCGGCCGGGGTCGTGGGCGTGGGGAGGACCTCGTGCAGTGGGGTCTGCGCCATGCGCCCAACCTAGCACTTGCTTGGTGCGTTATGCTAGCGCCCATGACCACGACGAATCTCGCCGATCGTGCCGTCGACCTGGGTGAATGGGCGAAATCGACACCGAACGCCACCACCGAGTTCGCGGCCGCGGTGCGTGCGTGGCTCGACGAGAACCTCGCCGGCGACTTCGCCGATCTGAAGGGTCGTGGGGGGCCGGGCAGCGAACACGAGTTCTTCGCCGAGCGCCTCGAATGGGATCGTCACCTCGCGCGCGCCGGGTGGACCTGCATCGGCTGGCCGGTCGAGTACGGCGGTCGTGGTGCGACGCTCGAACAGCGCATCATCTTCCATCGCGAGTACGCACGTGCAAACGCACCTGCGCGCGTGAATCATCTGGGCGAGGAACTGTTGGGCCCCACGCTCATCGCCTACGGGACCGACGAGCAGAAGCGGCGTTTCCTGCCCGGCATCGTCGATGTCACCGAGTTGTGGTCGCAGGGTTATTCCGAGCCGGGCGCCGGATCGGACCTCGCGGGCGTGTCCACGTCGGCGCGGCTCGAAGACGGCAAGTGGATCATCAACGGCCAGAAGATCTGGACCTCGCTCGCCCACGTGGCGCAGTGGGTGTTCGTGATCGCGCGTACCGAGAAGGGATCGTCGCGCCATGCCGGACTGAGTTTCCTGCTGGTGCCGCTCGACCAACCGGGCGTCACCGTCCGCCCGATCCAACAGCTCACCGGCACTTCAGAATTCAACGAGGTGTTCTTCGACGACGCGGAAACCGATGCCGATCTCATCGTCGGTGACCCGGGCGACGGCTGGAAGGTGGCGATGGGGCTGCTGCAGTTCGAGCGCGGGGTGTCGACGCTGGGTCAGCAGGTCGGATTCGCGCGCGAGCTGGGCAATCTCACCGATCTCGCGCGAGCCAACGGGGCGCTGGACGACCCGGAGATCGCGTCGCGGCTGGCTCGGGCGGATATCGGGTTGATGGTCATGCGCGCCCACGCCCAGCGGACGCTGGACGGGGACGTGACCTCGCAAGCGGGTGCGGCCTCGGTCTCGAAGTTGTTGTGGGCCAACTGGCATCGCGACCTCGGTGAGCTCGCGATGGACGTCGTGGGCGCACCGTCGCTGATCGGGCCGGCCGCGACCGCCGAAGGCAAGGCCAACGACATCGCCGACCCGGAGAACGTCGAACTCGACGAATGGCAACGGCTCTACCTGTTCACCCGCGCCGACACCATCTACGGCGGCTCGAACGAGGTGCAGCGCAACATCATCGCCGAGCGCGTGCTCGGCCTACCCCGAGAGGCACGCTGAGATGACCGGAGTCGACGTCAACGGGGCCCGGGCGGCCGGCCGAGCGGTCTCGCCGCTGGCCACACCGCCTGCCGAGATCGCCGGGCACGGCCTGCTGCTGGGCAAGAAGGTCGTGGTGACCGCCGCCGCCGGAACGGGAATCGGCTTCGCGTCGGCCCGGCGTGCGTTGCTCGAAGGCGCGGATGTGCTCATCAGCGACTGGCATGAACGACGCCTCGGTGAGGCCGCCGAGAAGCTGTCGGCGGAATTCCCGGAGCGCACGGTCACCCAGCGCACCTGCAATGTGCAGGTCACCGCGGAGGTCGACGCGCTGATCGCCGATGCCGCAACCGAACTCGGACGTATCGACGTACTGGTCAACAATGCCGGGCTCGGCGGCGAGACCCCGGTCGCCGAGATGACCGACGAGGAATGGGATCGTGTCCTCGACATCACGCTCACCGGTACATTCCGCGCCACCCGCGCAGCCCTGCGGTATTTCGGCTCGGTCGAGCACAACGGCGTGATCGTCAACAACGCCTCTGTCCTCGGCTGGCGGGCCCAGCGCGGACAGGCGCACTACGCCGCGGCGAAGGCCGGGGTGATGGCCCTGACCCGCTGTTCGGCACTTGAAGCCGCCGACGTCGGGGTGCGCATCAACGCGATCGCACCGTCGATCGCGAAACACCCGTTCCTGGCCAAGGTCACGAGCGACGACCTCCTCGACGAACTCGCCTCCCGAGAGGCCTACGGGCGCGCGGCCGAGGTCTGGGAGGTCGCCGCGACCGTTGCGATGCTGGCCAGCGACTACACCACCTACCTCACCGGCGAGGTCGTCTCGATCTCCAGCCAGCGTGCTTGACCGCCAACGACTTCTACCGATTCAAGGAGCACCGACCATGACCACACCCCAGGCCTACATCGTCGACGCCGTCCGCACCCCGGTCGGCAAGCGCAACGGCTCGCTCGCCAAGACCCACCCCGCCGATCTCGGCGCCCACATCATCTCCGCACTCGTCGAGCGCACCGGCATCGACCCCGCGGCCGTCGACGACGTGGTGTTCGGCTGCCTCGACGCCATCGGTGGCCAGGCGGGCAACGTCGCCCGGACCGCCTGGCTCGCAGCCGGTCTCCCGCTCGAGGTGCCCGGCACCACCGTCGACCGGCAGTGCGGGTCCAGCCAGCAGGCCATCCACTTCGCAGCGCAGGGCATCATGAGCGGAACCCAGGACATCGTCGTCGCCGGCGGCCTGCAGAACATGAGCGCCATCCCGATCTCGCAGGCGATGATCTCGGGCAAGGAGTTCGGATTCACCACGCCCACCGCTGAATCCGCCGGCTGGCAGGAACGTTTCGGCGACGCGCAGATCTCGCAGTTCCTCGGCGCCGACATGATGGCGAAGAAGTGGGACATCAGTCGCGAGGACATGGAGCGCTGGGCGCTGCAGTCGCACGAGCGGGCCCGGGCCGCGATCGCCGACGGCAAGTTCGACAACGAGAACGTCGCCCTCGGTGACTGCGTCGTCGACGAATGCCCGCGCGAGACCTCGATGGAGAAGATGGCCGGCCTGCAGGTCCTCGCCGATGGTTCCCGGCTCACCGCGGCCGTCGCCTCGCAGATCGCCGACGGGTCGTCGGCGACCCTCGTCGTCTCCGAACGCGCGCTGAAGGAACACAATCTGACACCGCGAGCCCGCATCCACCACCTGTCCGTGCGCGGCGACGACCCCGTGATGATGCTCTCCGCGCCGATCCCGGCCACCAAGTACGCCCTCGACAAGACCGGCATGTCCATCGACGACATCGACGTCGTCGAGATCAACGAGGCGTTCGCGCCGGTCGTGCTCGCGTGGCTCAAGGAGACCGGCGCGGACCCGGCGAAGGTCAACCCCAACGGTGGCGCCATCGCACTCGGTCACCCCCTCGGCGCCACCGGCGCCAAGCTGTTCGCGACCCTCCTCAACGAACTCGAGCGCACCGGCGGCCGCTACGGACTCCAGACGATGTGCGAGGGCGGCGGGACCGCCAACGTCACGATCATCGAGCGGCTCGGCTGAGAGTCACCACCTCTGCTGCCTGAGGGCCACAGTTCGCCCCTCGACGTTCCCCTCTCGAGGCCGTACCATTCTGACAACAGGCGTGCCCACATACGGGTGTGATCTGGCGCATACTATTGTGTGGCACACGCGGACCATTTCGTTCCAACCGCCGCACGTCAGGTGCAGCACGACCTAGCTGAGGGGATCTCGATGACCAAGCCTGCTGAGCACACCAGCACCGGCGCCACCGGCGCGACGCGTGGCGTCTCGTCGGAAGCGCATAGTTTGACCGAACTGGTCGAGATCCAGCGCGCGGCGTTCCTGCGCGACGGGATCCCCGACGCCGACACGCGCATCGACCGCATCACGCGGCTTGCAGCCCTGCTCCTCGACAACGCCGACGAGATCGCCGCCGCGCTGGCCGAGGACTTCGGTGCCCGCCCGCGCGAGCTCTCGCTCGCCGCCGATGTGGCCGGCTGCATGATCGACCTCGCCCACCAGCGTCGCGGGGTCAAGGAGTGGATGGCCGAGTCGAAGGTCGCGAAGGTGCAGGGCCTGCTCGGGTACAAGCAGAGCATCCGCCACGACCCGCTGGGCGTCGTCGGCATCATGGGGCCGTGGAACTTCCCGCTGCAGCTGACGGTCGTGCCCGCGGGTTCGGCGTTCGCCGCCGGTAACCGGGTCATCATGCGACCGTCGTCGGTGACCGCGAAGACCACCGACGTGATCGCCAAGCACGCACCGAACTACTTCTCGATCGAGGAGTTGGCGATCGCCACCTCCAAGCACGGCTCCGGATCGGACTTCGCCAAGCTCAAGGTCGACCACATGTTCTTCACCGGCTCGCCCGGCGTGGGCGCCTCGGTGGCCCAGGAGGCCGCGAAGAACCTGATCCCGGTCACCCTCGAACTCGGTGGCAAGAACCCGGCCGTCGTCGACGTCGACGCCGACATCGACAAGGCCGCGACGATGCTCGCCGACGCCCGCATGGTCAACGGCGGCCAGGTGTGCCTGTGCCCGGACTACGTCTTCGTTCCCGAGGCCAAGCTCGGTGAGTTCACCGACAAGGTCGTCGCGCGGTGGACCGAGAACTTCCCGACGATCATCGACAACGAGCAGTTCACGTCGACGATCAACCAGAAGAACTACGAGCGGATCCTCGGGCTCATCGACGACGCCGAGCAGCTCGGCGCCACGAAGCGTCAGGTGATCCCCGGCGGCGAACCGCTGCCGGACGCCGAACGCCGCAAGATCCCGCCGACGCTGCTCACCGGTGTCAAGGCGGGTATGAAGATCGAGGAGGACGAGGTCTTCGGTCCGGTGCTGACCGTGTACCCCTACCGCGACCTGTCCGAGGTCATCAGCCAGATCGGCTCGCACCCGCATCCGCTGACCATGTACTGGTGCGGCGATCAGAACGAGCGGTTCCAGAAGCTGGCCGACAACACCCGCAGTGGTTCGATCAACGGCAACGACTTCGCCATCCACCTGTTCAGTGGCGAACTGCCGTTCGCCGGCGTCGGTAACAGCGGAATGGGCGGGTATCACGGCCGCACCGGTTTCGAGACCTTCAGCCATGCTCGGGCCGTCGCGTTCTCGACGCTGCCGGTCAGCGTTGCCGAGATGATGTCGCCACCGTTCCTGCCCAAGGACACCAGGCTGACCAACAACCAGCTGAAGCTGTGGAAGTTCTTCAACAACCGCGCCATGAAGAAGGTGCGCAAGCGCCTCGGCGCATAACATCGGTGCTCTTGGCCGGGATCGTCGTCCGACGGTCCCGGCCAAGCGCTTGCTAGGGTGAGCGCAGACTCTTCCAGGAGGATGCGCTTGTCACCACGAGGTCAGACCAGGATCGACGCGAACGGACGGACCGCTGCGAGCACCGCCGACGCGCCGACTCGTTCGTCGCGCCGGGACGAGTTGTTGGCGACCGCCGGGCGCATGTTCGCCGAGCAGGGACTGCGCTCGACGACTGTCCGGGACATCGCCGACGCGGCCGGAATCCTCTCTGGGAGTCTGTATCACCATTTCGACTCGAAGGAGTCGATGGTCGACGAGATCCTGCGGGGTTTTCTCGACGACCTGTTCGCTCGCTACCGGCAGATCGCGGCGTCGAGCAAGTCGGCGACCGAGACCCTGCGGGGCCTCGTCATCGCGTCGTTCGAGTCCATCGATGCCGAACGCAACGCGGTGGCGATCTACCAGGACGAGGCAAAGCGTCTTTCCGGCCAGGAACGTTTCGCCTACATCTCCGAACTGAACGTCGAATTCCGGCAGCTGTGGCAGTCGGTGCTGCAGCGCGGCGTAGAAAACGGGGAATTCCGGGCCGATCTCGACGTCGAACTCGTCTACCGCTTCATGCGCGACACCGTGTGGGTCGCCGTGCGGTGGTATCGGCCCGGGGGCTCGATGACGGTCGACTCGATCGCCGATCAGTACCTGTCGGTGGTCCTCGACGGCATCCTGCCGCGCTGACCACGCGCGTCGAAGTTAGGGTAGCTTTCCTTTCCCAGCGTCTGGCCGTTATTGTGCGCGTATGACAATTGGCGGAACCGATGTGGCCGCGCCGGCACCAGTCTCCGACGTCGACGTCGAACCCGACGATCCGAAAGCCGCGCGCGCTCAGGCCAGATCCGAGTCCAGGGCGAAAGCCGCTGCCCTCGCCGACGTCCTGGCCCCGGTGAAGAAGCGCACGATGCTCGCCCAGTTCGTCCAGATCTTCGCCTCCGCCGCCACGGTGGTGCCGTTCATCGGGATCGTCGAACTCGGGCGCATCCTGCTCGAACCGGGGCCGGTCGATTCCGGGCGCGTCTGGCTGGTC
This sequence comes from Gordonia sp. SCSIO 19800, assembly GCF_018132775.1. NCBI lineage: Bacteria > Bacillati > Actinomycetota > Actinomycetes > Mycobacteriales > Gordoniaceae > Gordonia > Gordonia sp. SCSIO 19800. The sequence goes on from NZ_JAGRQM010000017.1 coordinate 44,908, forward strand.
GTGTGGCTGGTGGTCGGTGGGCTCGGCGCTCGCGCCGCCTTCAGCTTCCTCGCGCTCGCGATCACCCACTTCGCCGATCTCGATCTCCAGGCGCAACTCCGAATCCGCATCGCGGACAAGCTGGGTCGGCTGCCGCTGGGGTGGTTCAGCCGGACCAGCTCGGGTGCGGTCCGCAAGTCGGTGCAGAACGATGTCGCCGACCTGCACTATCTCGTCGCGCACGCGACCGTCGAGGCCACGGCCGCGATGCTGTCGCCGATCTTCGCGCTGATCTACTGCTTCTACCTGGACTGGCGCCTGGGGCTGCTCGCGATCGCGACGGTGCCGCTGTACGCGCTGACGTACTCCTACATGGCTCGTGACCTGACGACCGAGATGGAGAAGATGGACAAGGGCGTCGCGCGGATCAGTGCCACCATCGTCGAGTTCATCTCGGGCGTCGCCGTCGTGAAGACCTTCGGACAGACCGGCAAGGCGCACCGGCGGTTCGTCGATGCCGCCGACGAGTTCAACGACGACTTCGCCGGCTACATGGGGCCGATGCTCCGCGTACAGGCGGTCACCACCGTCCTGATCAGCGCGCCGCTGATCCTGCTGGTCAACCTCGGAGTCGGGTACTGGCTCGTGGACCGGGGTTGGGTCCAGCCGGTCGAGCTCGTCGGGTCGACGCTGATCGCGATGGTGTTGCCGACCGCGCTGCTCACGGTCTCAACCGCGGTCCACACCCGTCAGCAGGCCTCGGCCGCCGCCCTGCGTATCGCCTCGCTGCTCGCCGAACCAGAGCTGACGGTTCCGGAGAACCCCCAGGTGCCCGCCGGGCACGATGTGCGGATCGAGAACGTGCACTTCACCTATCCGCCGCGCCTCGGGGTCCCGTCCGGGGTGAAGGCGCTCGACGGGGTCAGTGTCGAACTGGCCGAGGGAACCGTGACCGCTCTCGTCGGGCCGTCGGGAAGCGGCAAGTCGACGCTTGCGACGCTGCTGCCTCGCTTCGGCGATCCCGACTCCGGTGCGGTGCGCATCGGTGGGGTCGACGTCCGCGACATCGCGCCCACCGAGCTCTATCGCCACGTCGGGTTCGTGCTCCAGGACGTGCAATTGCTGACGATGTCGGCGCGCGACAACATCCGGCTCGGCCGTCCGGACGCGAGTGACGAGCAGGTCTACGACGCCGCCCGCGCCGCCCAGATCCACGACCGCATCCTGGAGCTGCCGGACGGTTACGACACCGTGGTCGGCGACGGGGCGCACTTCTCCGGCGGTGAGGCGCAACGTGTCTCGATCGCGCGGGCCCTGCTCGCCGACACCCCGATCCTCGTCCTCGACGAGGCCACCGCCTTCGCCGACCCGGAGTCGGAGGCGCAGATCCAGCAGGCCATCGGCGCGTTGATGGTCGGGCGCACGGTGCTCGTCATCGCGCACCGTCTGGGCTCGATCACGCACGCGGACAACATCGTCGTCCTGGATCGGGGTCGGGTCGTCGAACAGGGTCGGCAGGACGAACTGGTCGCCCGCGGCGGGTTGTACGCGTCGATGTGGGCCTCCTACGAGGCCGGGACCACCAGGCAGGACGAGGAGATCGCGCGGGGCGCGGTCACGAGCAACGAGGTGGCACGATGATCCGCGGTTTCTACACGATCCTGGGTTCCGAACGTGCCCGGATGGTCGTCTTCCTGACCTGGGTGGTCGTCTACGGCGTCGCGCAGGGGCTGGCAATGCTCACCCTGGTCCCGATCGTCGAACACCTGCTGACCGGTGACCTCTCCGCCGCCGCGATGTGGTTGTGGCCGTTGGCCGTTCTGGTCGTCATCTGTGCGGTCAGTGCCTACGTGCAGTCGCTCAAGGGCATGACGATGGCGCTCTACGCGATGCGCATGCTGCACCACCGTCTCGGCGATCACATGGTCACGCTGCCGCTCGGCTGGTTCACCCGCGACCGCGTCGGTGACGTCTCCCAGATCGCGGTCAAGGGAACGATGTTCGTGGGCAGCACCGGGGCGCACTACATCACGCCGGTCGTCGTCAACATGGTGAGCTCCGTCGTGGTCGTCATCGGTATCTGCTTCTTCGACTGGCGCATCGGCCTTCTGATGGTCGCCGGGACGCTGCTGCTGATGTACGTCGGCAAGCTGTCGAGTTCGTTCCTCGCGAAGTCCGAGGGCCGTAAGCGTGCCGAGGCCGTCAAGGTCAACAACCGGGTCCTGGAGTTCGCCCGCTGCCAGGCGGTGCTGCGGGCCTTCGGCGACTCGGACTCCGCGCACAAGCCGCTCGCCGACGCACTCGGACAGCAAGCACGCGTGGGCAAGTCGATGCTCTGGCGCTCGATCCTCGGCATCCTGCTGAACGGATTGTCGGTGCAGGTCGTCTTCAGCGCCGTGCTCGCGCTCGGCGCGGGGCTGGCCGTGGCGGGCCACATCGAGCCGGCCCTGCTTATCGCCGTCTTCGGCCTCGCCGCACGCTTCTTCGGCCCGATCGGCGAACTCGCCGAATTGGGTTCGACGCTGCGCATGTCCACCGACGAGATCAACCGCATCACCGGGGTGCTCGACACCGACCGGATGCCCACCCCCGATCAGCCGACGCCGATCACCGAACCGGGTGCTGTCGAACTCGACGGTGTCGCTTTCGGGTACGAGACCGGAGCGCAGGTCCTGCGAGATGTGTCCCTGCGAGCCCGCCCCGGCACGATGACGGCACTCGTCGGCCCGTCGGGGTCGGGTAAGTCGACGATCTTCCGGTTGATCGCCCGGTTCTACGACGTCGACGGCGGCGTCGTGAAGGTCGGCGGCGTCGACGTGCGGGAGCAGGAGACCGGTGCACTCATGGGCCAGTTGTCCCAGGTGTTCCAGGACGTCTACCTCTTCGACGACACCCTGTGGGAGAACATCAAACTCGGACGGCCAGATGCGACCGACGACGAGATCCGAGCAGCCGCCGAGACCGCGGGGGTCACCTCGATCGTCGACCGGCTGCCCGATGGCTGGCAGACCGTCGTCGGTGAGGGCGGTTCGGCCCTGTCCGGCGGTGAGCGGCAACGAGTCTCGATCGCACGCGCCCTGCTGAAGGACGCGCCGATCGTGCTGTTCGACGAGGCGACCAGCGCTCTCGATCCCGAGAACGAGTCCCACGTCGCGGAATCCATCCGCCGGCTCGCCGACCGCAGCACGGTGCTGGTCATCGCGCACAAGCTGTCCACCGTGATCGCCGCCGACCAGATCGTCGTGCTCGACGATCAGGGCGGCGTCGACGACATCGGCACCCACGACGAACTGCTCACCCGCGGTGGGCGATACACCGAGTTCTGGAACCAGCGGACCGCAGCCGCCGGCTGGACGCTGACGCCGTCGGCGTAGCTGCCGTCGCTCCTTCTGATCCGAAGGGCGACGTAACCACTGCTCTCTGAGCCGGAAGAACAACATAACCCCTGCTCCCTGAGGTGCGAGGAGCGATAGCCGCCGGGCCGAGCAAGCGACGAAGGAGCGCGTCGAGGTCGACGAGCCTCGAAGGGTCCTGGCGATACGAGGTTACGAACCCTTCGTGACGCGCGCAAGCTCGCTTCTCAGGGAGCAGCGAATAGGGCCGTCGTCACGCTGTGACCCCCCGCGCCGACCACCGCCCTTCCTGGTGGGCGATCTCGATCGGGTGGTCGAAGCACTCGGTCACCAGGGCTGTGGTGAGAATGTCGTGAACCGGCCCGGCGGCGAGGATACGGCCGCCGGTCACCAGCACGGCATGCGTGGTCGTCTCGGGTAGTTCCTCGAGGTGATGGGTGACGAGCACCGTCGCGAGATCGGGATGTGTACGGTGTAGCCGGTCGACGGTCTGCAGAAGACGCTCGCGGGCAGCCACATCGAGGCCGGTCGACGGTTCGTCGAGCAGCAGGAGTCGAGGATCGGAGAGCAGCGCGCGGGCGATCAGGGTCCGGCCACGTTCGCCCTGCGACAGGTTCGTCCACGGCGCCGACGCGAGCGCGCCCAGGCCGAGCATCTCGATCAGTTCGTCGGCGCGGGCCAGTGTCTCCGGTGCGGGTTCCCGGTGGTCCATCAGCTCGGTCGTGCCCGTCGCACCGGTCAGCACCACCTCGCGGATCGACAGCGGCGACCGCAGCGGATGCCGCGGATTGACGTGGCCGATGGACTCGCGCAGCTTCCGGGTCTCGACGCGCCCCAGTTGGTGTCCGAGGACATGGACGGTCCCGCGCGTCGGATGCTGTTCCGCGCCGCACAGGCTCAGGATCGTCGACTTGCCGGCGCCGTTCGGGCCGATGAGCGCCCACCGCTCGCCGGCACGGATGGTGAGGTCGATGTCCGAGAGGATCGCGCGGGACTGCCGCACGAAGTCGACCGAATTCAGGCGCAGGACTTCCGGGGTCGTCACGGTCCGAACGTACCGGACCCTTCGTGACGGCCCTCCCTGCGCTGCCTGAGGTGCGAGGAGCGTTAGCGACGAGCCTCGAAGGCTCCGGGCCTCCTCAGGGGGCGGGGGGTGACGGCCCCTCGCAAGCTCTGGGCCTCCTCAGGGAGCACCTTCTGCTGCCTGAGGTGCGAGGAGCGTTAGCGACGAGCCTCGAAGGCCCGGCGGCCGCGGCCCCTAGCCCAACGACCCGAGAGCCTTCAGCCGTTCGTGTGCCTGCGTCATGATTGACTGGATCAACTCGTCACAGCTGGGCAGGTCGTCTATCATGCCGACGACCTGGCCGGAGGCGAGCACGCCGGCGCGGGTGTCACCTTCGACGAGGCCGGCCTTGAGCAGCATGGGGGTGTTGCCCGCCATGATGACCTGCTGCCACGTGCGTTCGCCCGACTTCTTCATCGTGCGCCCGTCTTTGAGCATCGTCGTCCAGCGCATGCCGGTCATCTGCTTGAACTCGTTGGCATTGCGGGCCGCGGCGACGAGGGCCCGGGCCGGGCTCCCGCTCTCGAGCGCCTCCACCAGCGGGGTACGCAACACGCGGTGCGGCATGCCGTCGACCTTGACCGAGACAACGGTGTCGCCGAGACCGCGGGCGAGGTACTCCTGCTTGACGGAGTCGGGCACGGCACTGTCCGACGTCAGCAGGAACCGGGTGCCCATGGCCACGCCCTGAGCCCCGTAGGCGAGTGCGGCGGCGAGCCCACGGCCGTCGAAGAACCCGCCCGCGGCGACCACCGGCATGTCGATACCTTTGGCGGACAGCGCATCCAGCACCGACGGCAGCAGCAGGGTGGTGGCGACCGGTCCGGTGTGACCACCGCCCTCGCCGCCCTGGACGATCACTGCGTCGGCACCCCACGAGGCGACCTTGACGGCATGTTTGGCCGCACCGATCGACGGGATCACGACGATGCCGTTGTCCTTGAGCTTCGCGATCAGTTCGGGTTTCGGGGCCAGCGCGAAGGAGGCGACCTTGACGCCCTCTCGGATCAACAGGTCGATGCGTTCGGGGGCATCGGTCGCGTCGGCACGCATGTTCACACCGAATGGCTTGTCCGTCAACGATTTCGTCTTCGCGATGGCCGCCTCGAGTTCCGCGAACGTCATCGTGGCCGACGCCAGGATGCCCAGCCCGCCGGCGTTCGAGGTTGCCGAGGTCAGCGACGGTCCGGACACCCATCCCATGCCGGTCTGGACGATCGGGTACTCAATGCCGACGAGCTCGGTGAACGACGTCGACAGTCCGGCGGCGCGCGCGGGACTCGGTTGTGCGCTGGTGGGACTGCTCATCGGACTTCCTTGTTGCGGATGCCCTTCGGGTCGAGGACGTCCCGGATCAGACCGAGCTCCTCTGCCGTCGGCCGGCGCGTTTCGGGTGCGTCGGCAAGGCCTTCGACCTCGAAGCCGGTGTTCTCGGCGACCTCGTCGGCGCCGACCCCGGGATGCAGGGACAGGGCCCGCATGGTGTGGCCTGGTCCGCCGAAGTCGAAGACGCCGAGGTTGGTGACCACGCGATGGATGTTCAGGTCGTCGAAGGCCGGGTTCTCCGGATCAACCTTGTCGAAACCGACGCCCGACACGATGTCGACGGACTCGCCGAAGACGCGCGCGGTGTGGCGGGCCACCCAGTAGCTGGTGGGGTGGTTGATGGTGTTGCCGGGCGCGCCACGCACACCGAACATCTGACGAGTGGGGTGCTGCAACGGACCGAACGCCGACAGGTTCTGATTGCCGTGCCGGTCGATCTGGTTGGCGCCCATGACGACATGGCGCCGACCCGATGCCACGACGTCGAACACCTTGCGGAACGGCATCCACCCCTCGATCGGCCCGGTCTTCCCGATCGGCGGGGTGTCGGCGAGGATCAGCGCCTCGCCGTCGGTGATCAGCAGGTCGGGTTCGGTGGTGAGACGCGCGAGCCGGGCGCCGAGCAGGGGAGTGGGCGCCATCGGCGAGGCCATGATCTCGCCGGCGCCGGCGAAGATGTCGGCGCAGGAGATCACGCAGTACTCGGCGCGGGTGGGTTCATCCGTACCGGACGATTCACCGGGCGTGGTCGCGGTTTCGGCGGTGCTCACTGTCCGGTCTCCTTCTGCTCGTCCTGCCAGGCGGTCACTTCTCGCTGGTAGGTTTGTTCGTCGACCTGGAGGAATCGGCGCGAGAACGCGTCCCAGGTCTCGGGCTCCTTCGCCGACGCCACATAGAACTGCTGGAACTTCTCGTCCCGGCCGTACTCCCCGGCAAACGTGAAGTGAGCGCCGTTGGGCGCGTGGACGACGCGGTCGACGGCCATTCGGTTCAGCAGAAGACGTTGGTGTGGGACGGTTTTGACGAGTACCTCGGTGGAGACGATCTGATCGGCCTCGAGATAGCGACGTTCGGCGGCCGCGCAGTAGAGGTCGTCGAAGTACGGGTCGACCCCGGTGTATGCGGCATTGCCGTGGGCATCGGCCAGATCCAGGTGCACGAAGGCGGCGTCGAGCTTCAGCGCCGGCATGGCCACCAGCGTCTGCGTCCGGCCGTCGGCGTCGGGATAGGGCGAGGTGACGGTCTTCAGCTCACCCTCCCAGAAGTTGAGGACGTCGGAGCCGAGGCCGGCACGAATGGGCAGGAACGGCACGCGTGCGGCGGCTGCTTCGAGGCCGCATTTCACCATGCCCTCGTCCATCTCGCGTACCTCGATCTCGCCGTTGGTGCGCGCCTTGGCGAACCACGGATCGTAGAACGGAGCCGAGTCGAGCGAGACGAAGCCGTAGTACGCGCGGCGCACCTTCCCTGCCGCGCAGAGCAATCCGAGGTCGGGGCCACCGTAGGTCACCACGGTGAGGTCCTTGACTTCGGAGCGGGCGAGCGCACGGACCAACGCCATCGGCTTGCGGCGCGAACCCCATCCGCCGATGCCGATGGTCATGCCGTCGCGTAGCTCGGCGATGACGTCGTCGAAAGTGCTTGTCTTGTCGGTGGGCATGTCAGGCACGTCCTCCATCCGAGGCGGAATTCGCGGCAAGTGGTTTGCCGGTCGACACGAACGCGTCGCGGTGCTCATCGGCGACGCCGGCCAGGTTCAACTCGAAGGTGTACCCCTGCTCGAGGCGGTAACTCGCCTTGACGTCGACGGGGTCGATGTTGTTGATCGCCTCCTTGGCTGCGCGGATCACGCGAGTGTCCTTGGCGGCGATGGCCTCTGCGACCTCGAGTGCCGCGTCGAGCAGTTCCTCGCGGGGCACGACCCGGTAGACCGAACCGAAGTGCTCGAGTTGCTGGGCGGTGACGTTCTTGGCGGTGAAGTAGAGGGTGCGCATCATGTGTTGTGGCACGAGCCGCGCGAGATGGGTTGCGGCGCCGAGTGCTCCGCGGTCCACCTCGGGTAGTCCGAAGACGGCGTCGTCGGAGGCCACGATGACGTCGGCATTGCCGACGAGGCCGATGCCGCCGCCCACGCAGAACCCGTTGACGGCGACGACGACGGGGACGGCGCAGTCGTAGACGGCACTGAAGGCGGCGGCGCATCCGCGGTTGGCGCCGATCAGGGCGTCGAAGCCGTCGGTCGCCTGCATCTCCTTGATGTCGACGCCCGCGTTGAAGCCCCGACCTTCTGCGCGGAGCACCACCACGTGGGTGGAGGGGTCCCGGCCGGCGGCGGTGATGGCGTCGCCGAGTTCGAACCATGCGGCCGATGGCAGCGCGTTGACCGGCGGATAGTCGACGGTGACGGTCACGATCCCGGTATCGGAACGTGTCGTGGTGATCGGCACGCGGGCTCCTCTCATGGGGCGGTCCGGACAGTCCGAGGGGACTGCGGAAGCGCACCAAGCAAGTGCTTGGTTGTTTGGTAGGGTAGCACCCATGCAGACGCAGTCACAGGTCGAGCTGGGCCTGGTCGGGAAGGTCATCCTGGTCACGGGCGGGGCGCGCGGGGTGGGTGCCGGGATCACCCGCGTCCTGGGTTCGCTCGGCGCCCGTCCGGTGATCTGTGGTCGCAACGCCGACAATCTCGCCGACGACCTCCGCGATCTCGATTTCGTGTCCTGCGATGTCCGCGACGCGGATGCGGTCGTGGCGATGATGGACGACATCATCGGGCGGGCCGGACGCATCGACGGTGTCGTGAACAATGCCGGCGGCTCCCCGTTCGCGCTGGCCGCCGACGCGTCGGTCCGGTTCGCGAGCAAGATCGTCGACCTCAATCTGCTCGCCCCGCTCGCCGTGGCCCGCGCGGCCAACGCGGTGATGCAGACGCAGCCGGATGGCGGTGGCATCGTGAACATCTCGAGCGTGAGCGGCCACCGGCCGTCACCCGGCACCTCGGCCTACGGTGCGGCGAAGGCCGGACTCGACAACCTGATGAGCTCGCTCGCCGTCGAGTGGGCGCCGCGGGTGCGGGTGAACTCGGTCGTGGCCGGCCCGGTCGTCACCGAACAGTCCCACCTGCACTACGGCGACGACGCCGGTGTGGCAGCCGTCGGCGAGACCATCCCGATGGGGCGGATGGCCACGCCCGCCGATGTCGGCAACGCGGTCGCCTTTCTCTTGTCACCGCTTGCCGGCTACATCACCGGGTCGACGCTGACCGTCCACGGCGGTGGCGAGAAGCCGGCATTCCTCGACGCCGCCACGGCCGGTAACGCAGTCTGAGACCCGGTGTGCGGTTCGGGGCCGCAGACACTTCGGAAAGGAAGAACATCAGTGACCAGCAAGTTGAATGAGGGTCGTGTCGTCATCGTGACCGGTGCCGGCCAGGGCATCGGACGCGCCCACGCCCTCGCGTTCGCCGCCGACGGCGCGAAGGTCGTCGTCAACGACTACGCCGAGGACCCCGCGAGTGAGGTCGTCGACGAAATCGTCGCCGCCGGCGGGCAGGCAGTCGCGTCGGTGGGCGACGTCGCGGACTGGGATTCGGGTGCGGCCATGGTCGAGACCGCACTCTCCGCGTTCGGACGCCTCGACGTACTGGTCAACAACGCGGGTTTCGTGCGTGACCGGATGCTGGTCTCGCTGTCGGAGGACGAGTGGGATGCGGTCGTCCGCGTACATCTCAAAGGGCACTTCGTCGGTCTGCGGCACGCAGCCGCGTACTGGCGTGCCCAGGCGAAGGCCGGCGACGTTCCGCAGGCGCGCATCATCAACACGAGTTCCGGTGCGGGACTGTACGGTTCGGTGGGGCAGGGCAACTACGTAGCGGCGAAGGCCGGCATCGCGGCTCTGACGATCCAGGCGGCCGCGGAACTGGGGTCGTATGGTGTGACCGTGAACGCGATCGCTCCGGCCGCCCGTACCCAGATGACCATGGGTGCCGGTGAGGCGATGGCCGCTCAGATGGCGGCGCCCGCCGACGGTTCCTTCGACACGATGAATCCGGCGAACGTCTCGCCCCTCGTGGTCTGGCTGGGTTCGCCCGCGGCGGGCTCGGTGACCGGCCGGGTGTTCGAAGTCGAGGGCGGCAAGATCTCGATCACCGATGGATGGCAGCGAAGCATCGAGCGGGACAAGGGCTCTCGGTGGGAGGCCGGCGAGCTCGGCCCGGTGATCGAGGAGATCCTGGCCAAGGCGCCGGTACCGATGCCGGTGTACGGCGCGCGATGACCTCGCCCCGAGATCCCTCGGCCGAGCGGATCGCCGCGGCGCGCGCTTATGTGGACGCCTTGGTGAGTCACGATCCGTCCGCGGTCGTCCTGCACCCGGACTGCACCCGCGTGGAGTTCGGTGTGCGGACCGGGCGCGACGGCGACCACATCGCCCGCAGCCTCGCGCGTGGCCCGCAATTCCGCCTCATCCACCGGATCTCGGACTTCACCGCCACGGTGGACGGGCACAGCGTCACCACGCGCTACATCGTCCACGTCCGACCCAAGACCCTTCGCCTGGGTGCCACCGTGTCCGAGACCTTCGTGGTCGACGAGGACAACCGGATCCGCGCGATCGTCGCCCACTTCGGCCTCCCGCGGCCCCAACGGGCCTGACCGTCCGGCACGCCACCAACAGACGAACCCACCACCCCGAACGGGCGGTGGGTTCGTCGACTGTAGGTGGACCGTCAGGCGCTGGGCGCGCGGACGACCATCGGCACGCCGGGGAAGTACGCCGCCATCTCCGAACGGGACTTGCGTAGCGCTGCGGTGCCGTACCCCGACTTGCGGAACTGCGGGTGGATCCAGATGCGCAGGTCGATCTCGCCGTCCTTCAGTTCGCCGAACACGAAGCCGACCTTCGACTCGCCTTCGACGGCGACCAGCCAGACGGCTTCCTCGGCGTCGACCCGGGCGGTGGCGGCATCGATCTCGGCCGCGACATCGCCGGCGGGAGCGCCCGAACCGTCGCCGGCGGTGCCGATCTCGTTGGTGCGCGCCGAGAACAGTTCGGCGTCGGCGGACGGGTCGAACGGACGGAGATCAAGGGTGTCCCCACTGCTGGCCGGACGTTCGGCGAGCGTGAAGGTGAGGGCGCTGTTGAGGTCGTCGAGTTCGGCCTGGTTCTTGCGGCGGTCGTCCTTGGTGAGCTGGTCGAGCTTCATGTCGAGGATGGCCTCGGCGCCGAGCTTGGATTTGCCGAGCAGGTCGACGATCGCGGTGACGGCCTCGTCGTGATTCTCGGCGTCGACGATGGCATCGAGGACCTCGTGGCGGCGCTCGAGGGCGGTCAGCAGGGCGTCGGCGATGTCACGCCGGGTGGTGGCGAGGTCGAGATCAGTCATGGTTCGATCCTAGGTCACCACCCCTCGCCGGTGGCGGACTTCAGATTCGCGGAAGGCGCATCCGCAAGGGAATGTTAGAACACGTTCTCGTGACTCATAGTGCGGTTTTGGTGGAGATTCTTCCCTAGAGCTGTAACACGTCCTAGTCTGGTGGTCATGACGAACGAGGGTACGACGACAGCACCGGCCGACTTCGATCACCTGCGCGGGGGCACGCACATGGGCGACCTGATGGTCGCGGCGCTGCGGCGGCACGCCGACCGCACCGTACTGTCGCTCGGCGACACGGAGATGACCGGCGGTGAGATGGCCGCGTCGATCAGTCGGTACATCCAGGCGTTCGAGGGGTTGGGGGCTGGTACGGGAACCGCGGTCGGCCTGCTCGCGCTGAATCGGCCCGAGGTGCTGTTCGTGATCGGCGCCGGCCAGACGCAGGGATGGCGCCGCACCGCACTGCATCCCCTGGGGTCACTCGACGACCACGCGTACGTGCTCTCCGACGCCGGCGTGTCGACTCTCATCATCGACCCGGTGCCCATGTTCGTCGAGCGGGCCGCGGCGCTGCTCGAACGGGTTCCCGGTCTCAAGCAGGTGCTGACGCTCGGGCCGGTGCCGGAGCAACTCGCCGCCCACGCGCGGGACGTGATCGCCGAAGCCGACAACTTCGAGCCGAAGCCCCTTGTCGCCGCGCATCTCTCACCCGACCACGTCGTCTCCATCACCTACACCGGCGGGACCACCGGCAAGCCGAAGGGCGTCATCGGGACGGCCCGCGCGATGTCGACGATGACGCAGATCCAGCTCGCCGAATGGGAATGGCCCGAACACCCGCGGTTCCTGCTCTGCACGCCCCTCTCGCACGCCGGCGCCGCCTTCTTCGTCCCCACCCTCATGAAGGGCGGGTCGATGGTGGTCCTGTCCAAATTCGACCCGGCCGAGGTGCTCCGCACGATCGAGGAGCAGAAGATCACGGCGACGATGCTGGTGCCCTCGATGCTGTACGCACTGATGGATCATCCGGACTCCAAGACGCGCGATCTGTCCTCGCTGGAGACCGTGTATTACGGTGCGTCGCCGATCAATCCGGTCCGGCTGGCCGAGGCCATCGAACGCTTCGGTCCGATCTTCGCGCAGTACTACGGCCAGTCCGAGGCGCCGATGGTCATCAGTTACCTGGCGAAGGGTGACCATCCGGGTCCCGGTGAGGACCAGCGTCGGCTGAGCAGCTGCGGACGGCCGTCGGCCTTCCTGCGTACCGCCCTGCTCGGGCCCGACGACAAGCCCGTCCCGCAGGGCGAACCCGGCGAGATCTGCGTCGCGGGACCACTTCTCGCCGGCGGGTACCTGGGCCTCCCCGAACAGACCGCGGACACCTTCCGCGACGGCTGGCTGCGCACCGGCGACGTGGCCCGCGAGGACGAGGACGGATTCTGGTTCATCGTCGACCGCACCAAGGACATGATCGTCACCGGTGGCTTCAATGTGTTCCCGCGCGAGGTCGAGGACGTCGTCGCCGAACACCCGGCAGTGGGTCAGGTCGGCGTGATCGGTGTCCCGGACGACAAGTGGGGCGAGGCGGTCACCGCGATCGTGGTGCTGCGCAACGATGCCGACGCCGACGACGCGGCGAAGGACCGGATCACCGCCGAGATCCAGCAGTCCGTGAAAGACCGCAAGGGTGCGGTGCAGTCACCCAAGCGGGTGATCTTCGCCGATGCCCTGCCACTGACCGCGCTCGGCAAGCCGGACAAGAAGGCGCTGCGGTCCCAGTACTGGGCCGACTCCGACCGCGGCGTCGGCTAGATCCCCTCTGCTCCCTGATCCGGAAGAACAACATAGCCATTGCTCCCTAGTCCGAAAGAAACGACCTGCCCCCTGCTCCCTGAGGAGCGCCCGGAGCTTGCGGAGGGCGCGTCACGAAGGGTCTTCGCAACCGGCTCACCAGGACCCTTCGTGACGGCCTCCGCAAGCTCCGGCCTCCTCAGGGAGCGGAGGTTCTTTTCGTTGTCCACGACGGCCGCCTGGCCGCAGATACTGAGGTGTGAGGAGCGTTAGCCGCCGGGCCGAGCAAGCGACGAAGGAGCGCATCGAGGTCGACGAGCCACGAAGGGCCTGGTGAGACAGGTTGCGGAGCCCTTCGTGGCTCGCTTCGCTCGCACCTCAGGGAGCACAGGGGGAGCGCATTGCTCGCACCTCAGGGAGCGCACAGGGGGAGCGCATTGCTCGCGCCTCAGGGGGCACAGGGGGAGCGCATTGCTCGCTCCTCAACTGACCCGCCCGGGCGGGTCACAGGTCGCAGCAGTCGCAACAATCGCAGCAGTCGCAGTCGTCGCAGACCGCGTCCCTGTACTTGTCGGTGAAGTGATTCCAGTGGTCGACGCAGCAGGCCTTGCCGAAGCACGAGACACCGATGAACGGCAGAATCCGTTCGTGGAACGATCGATTCGGTTTGAAGGGTGGCGGGTACGGCCACTCGGTCGGATAGCCGAACGGCCGGTGCGGCGGCCACTGGGTGCGCGAGTCGGCGACCACCGAAGGGGCCTCCGCGTGCGGGTGCATGCGCTTGTGGATCGCGTGGCGCAGTCCGTCGAGCAACACCACCCGTAAGAGTCGGTCGTCGACGAGTTCGAGGTCGGCGTAGCGGGCCCGGATCGCGGAGGCGAGTCGCCGGCACTGCTCGAGCGCGGTCTCCGGCGACGTTCCGGTGGACCGGAGTGGGTTGTACCGTCCCTGCTCGGCGTCGGAATCATAGTCGTCGACCGCGTCCAAGAGGTGCGCTATCCGGCCGAAATCGGCACCGATGTCGGAGAGCGCGGCCTCATTGCGGGGTGCGTCGGCGAGTATCGCCGACGCGGAGAAGACCTGTGCCGCAGCCACTGCCGACGCCTGGGTGAGGTCGTCGAGGACGACGCTCGTCGACTCGATCTCGGCTTGACGCGAGAGCGTCGTCATCATGCCGTCCACATCGAGACGTCGGGCGACCTCGGTGTCGGCCGCGGCATTCCGGCGCAGGTGGCTCCCGGCATAGTCGGCGAGCTTCGCGCGTACCGGCCGACGGGGCGCCAGCGCGTGTCGCTGCTCGTTGCCGACGTCGGCCGCCTTCGCTGCGGCGAGGGTGAGGGAGGCGGTCGCGGCGAGGCGGACACCCGGTTCGTCGGCGGACACGACTGTCGCCGTGCGCATTCCGCGTAGGGGACACCGACCGGCCTCGGTGGAGGCGCACTCCGCCGCCGACTGGGCCGCGGTGAGGATTGAGACCATCACCGCATCGGTGTTGACCGTCAACCTGCTCGACTGGCCGTGGTTGTTGCGTAGCGACAGACAGACCCCGCACAGGTGGGAGCGCCACTGGTCCATCAGGTCGTCGTCGAGTGCATGCCGACATGGAGTGAGAACCCCGAACATTCGAGAATCACACCACAGGCGGGGGGACCTCGCCAGGGGATTCATTCGTTCGGTGCAGGCGGCCCGATGTGCTCGCCTAGTCGCCGCCGACAACGCGGGCGCGGGCTACGAGCGTGGTTCGGAGCCATTCCGGCTCGCAGACCACGAAGTCGTGGACGAACATCGACGCCCACAACGCGCGCGTGGCGTGGCGACGGTCGGCGAACCGGAGTCCGAGCCGGCATCGTCCTTCTGGTGGCCGGTCGAGATATGTTGCGGCGGCGATCGACTCGATCTGCTCGGCATCGTCGACCGAGCAGTCGATCACCACGTCGACGGGTTCGAAGGAGCGTCGGAACGCGTCACGATGCCGCTCCCAGATCTCGCCGAGGTCGACGTCCTCGGACCGGTGCGCCGGTTCGTCGAGGACGTCCACGTCGCTCATCCGGGAGACGCGGTACATGCGTTCCGCCGAGCCGGCGCCGTCGTGCGACGTGCTGCCGCGCGACGAGGTGGCGACGAGGTACCAGGTCTCGCCCGCCACGATGAGTCCGATCGGGTCGAGGACGTGCTCGCGCGGGGTGTGCGCACCCCGGCTGCGGTAGCTCACACGGATCCGTCGGCCCTCGAACACGGCGAGTTGTATGGCCTGGAGGCCGTCGAGGATCTCCGGGGTTCTGACGAAACCCTCCGGACGGACCAGAATCCGCTGCGCGGCGCGCACGGCATGACTCCGATGCGCCTCGGGCAGGGCGGCGGTCACCTTGCGCATGGCGCTGGTGAACGCGGGGGAGTCGACCCGTCCGGTACCGGCGAGCAACGACGTGGCCTCGTCGACGGTCAGTCCGGTGAGATCGGTGCGATACCCCGGTAACAACGCGAAGCCGCCGTGTCGGCCGCGCTCGGCGTAGACCGGCACGCCGGACAGCGACAGCGCGTCGATGTCGCGGAGCACGGTTCGTTCGGAGACCCCGAGCTCGGCGGCCAATACGGCGGCGGTCACCCGCTCGTGCTTCTTCAGCACCATCAGCAGGGCGATGAGACGTTCGGCGCGCACGATCATGATTCTCTCCCGAATACATGACAGGAGATGTCATGTATCGCGGATTCACTGGTGGCAGACCGACCAACCACCAGGAGAGGACATCATCATGACCGCAACCACACCAGAGGCCGTTCCCGCCCCAGCCGCACCCGTCGACCCCCGTCCCGCATTCCGAGTGGCAACTGGTTGGGTCACCGCACTGCTGACCGGGATCGCCGACGATCAGCTGGATGCGCCCACTCCCTGCGAGGACTTCGACGTCCGGACACTCTCGGCGCACGTCGTGGCGACCGCCGAGCGTGCCCGGGCACTCGCCGACGGACTCGACGTCCGAACGATGCGGACGATCGCCGAGCAGCACGACGCTGCCACCTACTCCGCACTGGTCGAGGCCGCCCTGGAGGGATGGTCCGATGATGCGTCGCTGACCCGCATGGTCCAGGTGCCGTGGGGTGAGGTACCCGGCGCGGGCGCGCTCTGGGGTTATGTCAGCGAGACGCTCGTGCACGGCTGGGACCTCGCCGTTGCCACCGGGCAACCCGCGGAAGCAGATCCCGCGACGGCCGAGGCGACGCTCGCGGTCGCGCAGCAGTTCATCCCGGCCGAGATCCGCACCGACTCCAACGTGCCGTTCGGCGTCGTCGTCGAACCCCGCCCCGGCGCCGGACCCACTGAGCGACTGGCCAACTGGACCGGCCGGGACCCCGCGGGCTGGTCCCCGGCTTCGTGATCCGAAAGAAGCGAACCCCGTGGCTCCCTGAGCTTGCGGAGGTCGCGTCACGAAGGGTCTGGCGACCGAGGTTGCGAGCGTGACGGCCCCCTGCTCCCTGAGGTGCGAGCGAAGCGAGCCACGAAGGGTCTGGTGAGATGCCCTGCCGCCCTTCGTGGCTCGTCGCTATCGCTCCTCACACCTCAGGGAGCGGAGGATCTTGCGCTCCTCACACCTCAGGGAGCGGAGGATCTTGCGCTCCTCGCACCTCAGGGAGCGGAGGATGTTGCACCTCGGGAGAGCAGAAGGTGTTGAGCGATCAGCGGGCCGGCTCGCAGATGACCACCGGGATCGTTCGTTCCGTCCAGGCGGCGTAGGTGTCGTAGTCGGCGTAGGTGTCGACGAGATCGGGCCAGAGCTCGGCGCGCTCGGCATCGGTGGCGGTGCGCGCCACGAGGTCGTGCTTCTCCTTGCCGATCTGGATGGTGACCTGCGGGTTGTCCCGGAGATTGAGGTACCAGGCGGGGTTCTTCGCCGAGCCGCCCTGGGAGGCGACCACGACGAAGGAGTCCCCGCGCCGCAGGTAGATAAGCGGCGCGGTGCGCGGCTGTCCCGACTTGCGCCCGATGGTGGTCAGCAAGCACACCGGCGCGGGCTTGCGCAGACCCGCACCGACCCGCCAGGTGCCCCCGACACGACCACCGGTGGCCTTGTACAGCGCGGTGTTCGCCTTCGACCCCAGTTTGATGATCTTGCTGACGATCGGCGAATCCAGTTGCGCGGGCTTGTTGTTCGGGTCGAGTGCGGGCATCAGATGCGCTCGATGATGGTGCCGGTGGCCATGGCGCCGCCGGCGCACATCGTGACCAGCGCGGTCTGACCGTCCCGACGCTCCAGTTCGTGCAGCGCGGTGGTGATCAGGCGAGAGCCGGTGCTGCCCACGGGGTGTCCCAGGGCGATGGCACCGCCGTTCACGTTGACCTTGTCCAGGTCGGCGCCGTGGACCTGGGCCCAGCTGAGTACCACGGACGCGAACGCCTCGTTGATCTCGACGATGTCGATGTCGGACAACGACATTCCCGACTTGGCCAGGACGCGCTCGGTCGCCTGGACCGGACCGTCGAGGTGGAAGGACGGCTCCGCGCCGACGAGCGCCTGCGCCTTGATGCGTGCGCGCGGTGTCAGGCCCAGCTCGCGTGCCCGGGACTCGTCCATGATGAGCACGGCGGCCGCGCCGTCGGAGATCTGTGACGACGTTCCAGCGGTGTGGATACCGCCCTCGAGAACGGGTTTGAGCGCGGACAGGGATTCGAGCGTGGTGTCGCGCAGACCCTGGTCACGGCTGACGTCGAGGATGTACCCGGTCAGTTCGCCTTCTTTGGTGCGCTCGGGCGCCTTGAGGCTCAGGACCTCGCGGTCGAATCGACCCTCGTCCCATGCCTTACGGGCGTTGCGTTGACTGCGCTCGCCGAGCGCGTCGACGTCGGCGCGCGTGATACCGCGGCGTTTGGCGATCCGTTCGGCGGCCTCGAACTGGTTCGGCATGTCGACGTCCCACGAATCCGCGTGATACGGACCGGCATTGGTGCCGACGTTCGCGCCGAGCGGGACGACCGACATCGTCTCCACTCCGCAGGCGACGCCGATGTCGATCGCGTCGGAGGCGATGAGCCCGGCGATCAGATGGTTGGCCTGCTGCGCCGAACCGCACTGCGCGTCGATGGTGGTGGCTCCGGTCGCCTCCGGCAGACCCGCGGACAGCCAGGCCTTGCGCGTGATGTTGCCGGCCTGGGCGCCTGCCTGGGTCACGCAGCCGCCGATCGCCTGCTCGACGAGGGCGGGGTCGAGGCCCGCTTTCTCGAGGAGGCCGCGTTGGGTGATGCCGAGCAACTCCTCGGCGTGCAGGCCCGAGAGCCAACCGTTGCGCTTGCCGATCGGCGTGCGCGCCGCTTCTACGATGACGGGAACGCCCATCGCCACTCCTTCGTTCGTACCGGTGAACCCGGATGTCCACGGATGAGGCCCGACGGTCCGTCGAGGCCGCTGTGATCACGCTAGAACACGTTCTATGTTTGCGTCTACGCTGGGGTGGATGACGCGGGCAGGGCGGCCCACTCGACGGGTGTTCGACGCCATGCGTCGACGCTGCACGGCGACGAACGCGAATGAATCTGTGAGGGAAGATCGCAGGTCGGATACCGGGTCGGGAACAAAACTAGAACAAGTTCTCGTCAGAGAGTGCCGTATGCGTCACAGTGTGCTTCAATGTGATTGAAACAGGTTCTAAATCTCACAGCGAGGTGGTGTGACGTGACCCAGGCCCAGAGCGCCCCGATCGGCAGCGAGCCGACCCCGGCGGATTCTGCGCGCACGAGCCCTTCCGACGTAGTCGCGAAGTGCCCGTTCATGGAGCAGGAGGGGTGGGACTTCACCAACCCCGATCTGCTCGAGCAGGGAATCCCCGTGAAGGAGTTCGCGCAACTGCGCAAGACCGCGCCGGTCTGGTGGAATGCCCAGGCGCCCGGCAAGGGCGGTGGTTTCCACGACGGCGGGTACTGGGTGATCTCCAAGCACGCCCATGTCCGCGAGATCTCCAAGAACAACGAGGACTGGGAAACCAACGCCAACGGCGTCATCATGCGTTTCGAAGACGACATGACCGCCGATCAGATCGAGATCACCAAGGCGTTGCTGATCAACCACGATCCGCCGGAGCACACCCGCCTGCGCAAGCTGGTCTCCAAGTTGTTCACGCCGCGCGCCGTGCATTCACTCGAGGAGAAGCTCGACGACGCCGCCCGCGACATCGTCGCCAAGGCCGCGGAGAAGGGCAGCGGTGACTTCGTCAAAGACGTGGCCGTCGACCTGCCGCTGCTGGCCATCGCCGACCTCCTCGGCGTGCCGGAGGTGGATCGGGAGAAGCTGTTCGACTGGTCGAACTCGATGATGAACGCCGACGACCCGGATTACACGACGGATCCGCAGCAGGCCAACGCCGAGATCCTCGGCTACGGCTACACGATGGCCGAGGAGAAGCGTAAGAATCCCGGCGAGGACATCGTCACCACGCTGGTGAACGCCGACATCGACGGGCAGTCGCTCGACGAGACCGAGTTCGGGTTCTTCTTCATCCTGCTGACCGTCGCCGGCAACGAGACCACCCGCAACGCCATCAGCCACGGGATGAATGCCTTCCTGGACAACCCCGATCAGTGGGAATTGTTCAAGAAGGAGCGCCCGGCGACCGCGGTCGACGAGATCGTGCGGTGGGCGACCCCGGTCAACTGCTTCCAGCGGACGGCCAAGCGCGACACGCAGATCGGCGGCGTCGACATCGCCAAGGGTGAGCGCGTCGGCATGTTCTACGGTTCGGCGAACTACGACGAGGACGTTTTCGACGATCCGTTCTCGTTCAACATCATGCGCGATCCCAACCCGCACGTCGGGTTCGGCGGCAACGGTGCGCACTTCTGCGTCGGTGCGAACCTCGCGCGGATGGAGATCAACCTGATGTTCAACGCGCTCGCCGACATGGTGCCCGACATCACCAAACTCGACGCACCGCGCCGTCTGCGCCACGGCTGGATCAACGGCGTCAAGGAACTCCGCGTCGACTACGGCACCAAGTGACCGCAGCAGAGCAGACACCGGCCTACCTCGGCATCGACCGGGAGAACCATCCCGCAGTCGTGGCGGGGCGTCGTTCGCGTGAGTTCGTGGGGTCCAGGGACAAACAGGCCTGGATCGACAACTTCGCGGCAGACGCCACGGTCGAGGACCCGGTCGGCCCGTCGATGTTCGACCCGGACGGCGTCGGATTCCGCGGGCACGAGCAGATCTCGGAGTTCTGGGACAAATCGATCGGGACGACCGAGAGCATCGAGTTCCGCTTCGACGAGGAGATCATCTGCGGGAACGAGGTCGCCTACATCGGCAGCATCGTCACCCACATCGCCGGCCATGTCTCCGAGGCGCGCGGGGTGTTCACCTATCGCGCCGACGCCGACGGCAAGCTGTCGGCACTGCGCGCCTTCTGGGAAGTCGAGAAGACGATCAACTCGGTGCGCAAGGCCGGATAGTCGCAACACGAGCCGCCACGGGCGGGACAGGGTGCTCACCCTGTCCCGCCCGCGGTCGTTTGTGGGCCGGGTTCTCCCATCCGTCGTTACAGCGCGTCGGCCGGGCCCGAAGATGGGGTGACAGGTTCACCGACGCCCCCACGGCGTCGTCGACGGAGGGGGAGCGACTCGGAGTCCGGCGCGGTCGATCAGTTCGACGCGGTGTACCGCGAACACGTTGCGGGGGTCTGGCGCTACGTGCGGACCCGTGTGCCCGGGGCCGCCGACGCCGACGACGTGACCGCGGAGGTCTTCGTGAAGGCGATGCGCTCGTGGGACCGGTTCGACGACCGGCGCGACAGCGTCGGCGCCTGGCTGATCGGGATCGCGCGGCATGTCGTCGCGGACTGGTGGGCCCGGCGATCCCGCGAGGTGCCGGTCGCCGAGGTCGACCTCGGCGACGCCGGGGTGTCCGTTTACGACGGCGATCCCGAGACCGCGATGCTGCGGGCCGCCGCGGCCGACGATGTGCGCAGCCGGTTGTGGGTTCTGACGGCGCGCGAGCGGGAAGCCGTGACCCTGCGATTCGCCACCGAACTCACCTCCGACGAGATCGGCGCGGCGATGGGGATCTCGGCGACGGCCGCACGGATGCTCGTCTATCGCGGGGTGGCGAAGTTGAGGGAGGTGATGCCGAGGTGACGCCTCACGATCCGAGTGAACAGTTCGACCCCGTGGACATCGCTGCGGCCGAACGACTCGATGACGCGATATCGGCAGTTCTCGACGGGCGCGACGTCCCGAATGCTCCGGACCCGGAACTCGAGTTGCTCGCCGGTGGCTTGCGGCCCGACCCGCCCGCGTCGACCTACGTTTCGGTCGACCGGATACTGCATCCTGCGCCTGCCGGTCGTCGGAGAAGACGGTGGTCGGCGGCGCAGGTGGCCGCGGCCGCGCTCGGCGCGATCCTGATCATCCATGGCGTCGGGAACATGATTGCCGGCGAGTGGATCTCGGCGTCGCTCGGCGAGCCGTTCAACCAGCACGCGATGGTCGACGGCGGATTGGCGTTCATCGCCGTCGGCGCGGCGATCGCGGTCGCCTCGACGCGTCGCCAGTGGCTACCCGTCGCCGTCATCGCGGGCGTGCCGCTCGGACTGGTGATGGGCGGACGCGGTCTCCACGAGATCGGCGTCTTCGCCTGGGGTGCGGTCGCCCACGGTGCGGTCGGTGTGGCTGCCCTGGTGCTGCTGGTCACATATGCGCTGGGGCGGCGTTACAGTTTTCGGCCGGATCGGGAAGGACGGGTATGAGAGCACTGCATCGAATCCGGAATTATGTACGCGCGATGCGGCGGGCCCGGCGTCATCGCACCGAACTCGTCGGCCACCTCGTTCGTCGGCCGCTGGTGGCGGGCGGGATCGCCGGGATGGAGAGCGCGATGCTGCTGTCCAACCGGATGGATCCGAAACTCAAAGAACTGGCCGAGCTCAAGGCCGCCGGCATGGTCAGTTGCGAGTTCTGCCTCGACATCGGCTCCGCGCTGGCGTCGGGCGCCGGAATCACCGAGCAGCAACTCCGCGATCTGCCGCGCTATGAGGAGTCGACGGCCTACACCGATCTGGAGAAACTCGTCATCGGCTACGCCGAGGCGATGACCCGTACGCCGGCTGTCGGCGACGATCTCGCGGACCTGCGCCGCCGGTTGGCCGAACACCTGTCGGAGACCCAGATCGTCGAACTCGCGATGACCGTGGCCTGGGAGAATCAGCGCGCGCGTCTCAACCAGTCGCTGGGTGTGCGACCCACGGGAATGGCCGACGGCCTCGCCTGCGCTGTCCCCGAACGCACTTCGTAGCATTCATGCGCACATATGGCGCATGAATGCCACGAGGTTCCGCTCAGTGCAGGGGCTTGTCGGCGCCGACGAGCCACATCGAGAAGTACTGCGAGCCACCGCCATAGGCGTGGCCCAGTGCCTTCCGGGCGTCCGGGACCTGGTGGTCTCCGGCTTTGCCCATGACCTGGATGGCGGCCTCGGCGAACCGGATCATGCCCGACGCCCCGATCGGGTTCGACGACAACACACCGCCGGACGCGTTGAGCGGGATGCGCCCGCCGATCTCGGTGTCGCCGGATTCGGTGAGCTTCCACCCCTCGCCCTCGGCCACGAATCCCAGGTTCTCCAGCCACATCGGCTCGAACCAGGAGAAGGGCACGTAGATCTCGGCGGCGTCGATCTCCTCCAGCGGGTTGCTGATGCCGCCGGCCTTCCACAACGCGGCCGCGGCATCGCGACCGGCCTGCGGGCTGACGACGTTGCGGTGCGCGTAGGACAGCGGCTCGGTGCGCATCGCGGTGGCATGGATCCACGCCACCGGATCGCCTGCGGCGATCGCGGCATCGGCGACATCCTCGCTGCCGATGACGACCGCGCAGGCCCCGTCCGACGACGGGCAGGTCTCGTCGTAACGGATCGGGTCCCAGAGCATCTGCGAGCTCATGACCTTCTCGACCGTCTGATCCGGTTGGTGCAGGTGCGCAAGCGGATTCAGCGCGCCGTTACGGCGATCCTTGGCGGCGACCATCGCCCCGATGTGCTCGGGCGCGCCGGACTGCCGGATGTAGGCGCGCACGTGCGGGGCGAAGAAGCCACCCGCGCCGGCGCCCACCGGCTTGGTGAACGGCACCGGGATCGACAGCGCCCACATCGCGTTGGACTCGGACTGCTTCTCCCAGGCGACGGCCAGGACCCGCTTGTGCACGCCCGCGAAGACCAGCGACGCGGCCACATTGGCCGTCGAACCGCCGACCGAACCCGCGGTGTGTACGCGGATGAGGCGTTTGCCGACAGCGCCGATGGCCTCGGCCATCGCGAGCTCCGGCATCATCGACCCCTCGAAGAGGTCCGGGGCCTTGCCGATGACGATCGCGTCGATGTCGTCGAGCGAGACCTTGGAGTCGATCAGCGCGGCGTCGATGGCCTCGCGGACCATGCCCGCCATCGTGACGTCGGACCGCTTCGCGACGTACCGTGTCTGCCCGGTGCCCAGCACCGCGGCACGATTGTTGTGTCCCATCAGTTCTCAGGCCCCCTCGTTGTTCTGGGCACTCAGGGTGACCACCATGTTCTGTTGCAGCAGCGGGCCGCTCGAGGCGTGGGCGACCGCGGTGCCGGCGTTGCCGCCGAGGATCTCGTTGGCCGCGTACCCGATCCGCTGGAGACCTGCGGAGAACAGCGAGTTGCCGGCCAGCGAACCGCCGGACGGATTGATGCGCACCGAGTCGGGGAGTCCGAGCGCGTTGCGGACGATGATCTCCTGGTGCGTGTACGACGCGTTGATCTCGGCGACGTCGACCGCGCGGCTGCGGTCGCCGAAGGCGGTGTCGCCGGCCAGCTTCGTCGACGGTGAGACGGTGAGATCGCGTGCCCCGAAGTTGGGTGTGTCGATGCGGTGATCCCACCCGGTGACGAAGGCAGGGTTGGCCACCAGCTCGCGGGCCTTGCGCTCGCTGGCGATGACGACCGCTGCGGCGGCATCGGTGTACGGCGCGATGTCGTGCTGTCGCAGCGGGTTCGCGACGTACTCACGACCGAGCAGCTCGTCGGCGGAACCGCCGAAGGTCCGCGCACCGACCGCGGCCATGTCGGCCTCGGTCCACACGCCCGCGTCGAGGCCGGCGCGAGCCTGCAGGGCGCCGAGCGACCGGGCATCCGGATGCAGCGGGGCGACGGTGTACGGATCGGTCTGCAGGGTGAGCGTCTGGTCGGCGTTGCCCGCGGTGGCCTTGCCGAATCCGTAGGCGAGGGCGAGATCGACCTCGCCCGTCGCGATCTTCACCCACGCCTCGTACAGCGCCCAGGCGCCGTCCATCTCGACGTGGGACTCGTTGATCGGCGGCATCGCACCGATCGAGTCGATTGCGGAGATGAACGAGAATGCCCGTCCGGCAAGGTAATCGGAGGAACCGCTGCACCAGAACTCGATGTCGGTGCGGGCGATGCCGAGTTCGGCATAGAGCTTGTCGAAGCAGGGGATCAGCATCTCGACGCCGTTGGTGGTGCCGTGGGAGCCGGCGATGTTCGGGCTGTGCGCGAAGCCGATGATCGCGATCGGTGGCAGTGTCATCAGAGGTGGTCCTTATAGGTCTCGTACTCGGCGTCGGGCTCTCCGGTGGGCGCGAAGTGGCTGATGTTGCCGATCGAGTACTCCCATTCGTCCTCGGGGAGCCAGACGGCCTTGACGCGCATGCCCATCCGGACCTCAGAGGCCTCGCAGTCCAGGATCAGGTGCAGGAACGGGATGTTCGCCCCGTCGAGGAGCACGTAGGCCGCCACGTAGGGCGGCTTGATCCGCTGTCCCTGGAAGGGCACGTTGACGATGCAGAACGTGGTGACGATGCCGGTGTGGGCCAACTCGACGCGCTCGGATGCGGGTGAACCGTCGGCGGGGCTGACGCCGCGGGGCGGGAAGTACACGCGCCCGGCATCGACTCCCGAACCGATGCGGGTGCCGATCAGCTTGCCCGCCTTCAGTCCTTCGAGGTACACGGACTCTTCCTCGTTGGCCGAGTGCGTGATCGCGGTGCTGACCGGGGTGGGGATGACGAGCAGCCCCGCCTCCGCGCCCTGGGGGGCGTCGGCGGTGTTGGCCGGAGCGGTGGCGGGTTTCTCGCCGGGGGCGAAGTACGCGATGTCGTCGATCCGGCCGATGCGCGCGGCGCCGAAGACGGCGTGGACCCGCAGGCCGGTCGACAGGTCGTCGGGCGAGTCGGTCGAAACCGCGTGCAGCAGTGTGGTGTCCGCGCCGTCGAGACGGATCAGCGCCCACGCGAACGGCGTGTCCAACGGTTGGCCCGGCACTGGCTCGGGGTTCCACGTCCACGTGGTCACCGTGCCGACGGTCGACACCTCGACGAACTCGGCGGACTGGGTGCCGGTGACGGGGTCGAACTCGACCGGGGGAACCGACACCTTGCCGTCGCTGCCCTTGGACCCGATGATCCGGCCATCGCGCAACGCGAGCGCGAACTGGCTCAGGACCGGGCCCAGCGACCGTGTGTAGTCGAAGGAGTTGGTCAGGGGAGCGGTCAGGATGGGGGACTTCGGCTCGGGCACCTCGGCGACGGGATTCGGGGCGGCCGGAGACGTTACGCTCATGCTCACATCTCGAGTAGAACACGTTCTAGTATTGGGCACAAGATGCATGTCAGGCCGTGGGAAGCGCGGCCCGGCGAGAAGGGGAGTGGTTGTGAAGCTCGGTCTGCAACTGGGGTACTGGGGTGCCGATCCGATTCGCGAAGCGCCGGAGTTGATCGCCACCGCGGAGGAATGCGGGTTCGACGCGGTCTTCACCGCCGAGTCGTGGGGCTCCGACGCGTACACGCCGCTCGCCTGGTGGGGCGCGGCGACCTCGCGCATCCGTCTGGGCACGGCGGTGGCCCAGCTGTCGGCGCGGCCGCCGACCTCCCTCGCCATGCACGCGCTGACCCTCGACCATCTCTCCGGCGGCCGGCACATCGTCGGACTCGGGGTGTCGGGTCCGCAGGTGGTGGAGGGCTGGTACGGCGAACCGTTCGCAAAACCGTTGGCACGCACCCGCGAATACGTGCGCGTCGTGCGGGACGTGCTGGCCCGAGAGGACAAGGTGACCAGCGCGGGTCCGCACTATCCGCTGCCGTACCCGGGCGACGCACCCGGGGCGACCGGACTCGGAAAACCACTCAAGCCGATCACTCATCCGCTTCGCGCCGACGTCCCGATCTGGCTGGGTGCCGAGGGCCCGAAGAACGTCGCGCAGACCGCAGAGATCGCCGACGGCTGGCTCGCCATCTTCTTCAGCCTGGGCCTCGCCGACCAGTACAACTCGTGGCTCGACGAGGGGTTCGCCCGGCCGGGGGCACGGCGTTCCCGGGACGACTTCGAGGTGGCCGCGACGGTTCAGGTCGTCATCACCGACGATGTGTCCGCGGCCATCGATCGCTACCGGCCGTCGACGGCGCTCTACGTCGGCGGAATGGGCGCCAAGGAGAAGAACTTCCATGCCGAGCTGTACAAGCGGATGGGTTACGCCGACGCCGTCGACGAGATCGTGAGCCTGTTCCTCAGCGGCAAGAAGGCCGAGGCGATCGCCGCAGTGCCCGACGAGATGGTCCGCGAGACGATGCTCGTCGGCACGGCCGACGAGGTGCGCTCTCAGATCAAGGAGTGGGAGGCGGCCGGCGTCACCATGCTCATGGTCACCGCCCGCGACACCGAGACGATCCGGGAACTCGCGACGTTGGTGTGACGACGCACCCGGTGTCGGCGTGTGCCCGACGGGACACGGTATCGGTGATCCGCCGCGTGCGACCGTCGTCGACGACTTCCCAACTGCAGAACCTGCGGCCGTGCATGCCGATCGAACATAGAATTTCTCGCGTGCAGCCAAGTGATCACGGCCCCGTTGCGGAGACGCCGACCACGGACGGGATGGCCTCCCGGCGGGTCGGCAGACCGGCCGGTCCGGCCGGATGCCGTCGGGCATGCAACGTATCGGCGGCTTCCGCTTCTTCTACGAGGGCGAGAAGTGGGAATGGTCCGATGAGGTCGCCGCCCTGCACGGTTATGCGCCGGGGGAGGTCGAACCGACCACCGAACTCATGCGCCGCCACAAGCACCCCGACGATCGAGCCCACTTCGACGCCGTGCTGGCCGAGATGCTCACCAATCACACGCCGTTCTCGAGTCGGCACCGCATCGTCGACACGTCCGGGCGGGTCCGACCGGTCGCGGTCATCGCGCATTCCATCACCGACGCCACGGGGCGGGCCATCGGCACCGAGGGCTTCTACCTCGACCTGACCGACGCCGAGATGGCCGTGGTGCAACGGCGGGCGACGACCAGGTACGAGCCTTCCGCGACAGCAGCGGCGTGATCGAGCAGGCCAAGGGCATGCTCATGCTGGTCTACGGAGTCAACGCCGACCGGGCGTTCGACATGCTCAGGTGGCGCTCACAGCAGGAGAACGTGAAGATCCGCGACGTCGCCGCAGCCCTCGTCGACGAGATCCAGGCGGGCATGACCATCGAAGAGCATCATCGTCGGCGTCTCGACGAGATCGTGCTGCGCCCACGTAGGTCGTCGGAGGATACGTCGGACGCCGTCTGCTGACCGGGGGCGTCGCGGAAGTCGCTGCGCGGCGCGACCGCCCGGTGCCGCTACTCCCCGGTGAACTCCGGCGTGCGCTTCTCCGCGAACGCGCGGGGTCCGACCTTCGCATCCTTCGACTTGAAGACCGAGATGCCGATCTTCGCATCGATCTCGAAGGCGTCGAGTTCGTGTAGGCCCTCGGTGTCGCGGATGGTCTTGAGGATGCCCTGCACCGCGAGCGGACCGTTGGCCGCGATTTTCCCGGCGAGTTCGAGTGCCTTGTCGAGAGCGGTCCCGTCGTCGACGACATGGCCGATCAGTCCGTATTCGAGCGCCTCGCGCGCGGTGATGTGGCGGCCGGTCAGCAGGATGTCGCACGCCACGGTGTACGGGATCTGCCGGACGAGGCGAACCGCGCTGCCACCCATCGGGTACAGGCCCCAACGGGCCTCGGAGACACCGAACTTCGCGCTCTCGCCGGCGACCCGGATGTCGGTGCCCTGCAGGATCTCGGTACCGCCGGCGATGGCGGGTCCCTCCACTGCGGCGATGAGCGGCTTGGTGAGACGGCGTCCCTTCAGCAGGGCCGGCAACGAGGCCGGATTCCACGCACCGGAGTCGACGGTGTCGCCGGGAGCGTTCTTGTTCATGCTCTTCAGGTCGGCGCCCGCGCAGAAGTACCCGCCGGCGCCGGTGAGGATGGCCACCCGGATGTCGGGATCGGCATCGACCTGGTCCCACGCCTCGGTCATGATCCGCATCATCTCCGTCGACAGCGCATTGCGCGCCTCCGGTCGGTTCATCGTCACGATCAGGATGTGCCCGCGCTTCTCGACGAGGCACTCGGGTGCCTTTTCGGTGACGGACTCGGCGGGGGTTGCTGTGGTCATCGCTGCACTCCGGTGTCGCTGTGCTCGGGTGGTGATCAGGTGATGGCGGCGGGCGCGTATTGCCGCTTGCCCAGAACGATAACACGTTCTAATTTTGAACCATGGCCTACACAATCGCCGACCTCATCGAGCATGCCGTCGACCTTGTTCCCGAGCGCGTCGCGCTCGAGTCGGGCGACCGCTTGCGCTCCTACGCCGACCTGGAGGCGCGTGCCAACGCCCTCGCCCACAAACTCCGGGAACTGGGCGTACAACCGGGCGACCGAGTGGGTCTGTACAGCAGGAACACCATCGAGTCGGTCGAGGCGATGGTCGCCATCTTCAAGGCTCGCGCGGTGATGGTCAACGTCAACTACCGCTACGTCGAAGCCGAGTTGGAACACATCTTCACCGACTCCGGGATGAAGGTGCTGATCCACGAGCGGAGCTTCGCCGGTCGCGTGTGCAACACGTTGCCGAAAGCGCCCGATCTCGAGTACCGCGTCGTCATCGAGGACGGGTCGGACGAGGACCTGTGCTGCGCGGGCCACAGCGATGCGATCTGTTTCGAGGAGGCGATCGCGGTGTCGTCGACCGAACGCGACTTCGAGGAACGCAGCGACGACGACCTGTACATGCTCTACACCGGCGGCACCACCGGGAAGCCGAAGGGCGTGGTGTGGCGGCAGGAAGACGTGTGGCGCGTCCTCGGTGGTGGAATCGACTGGTACACCAGCGAACCCGTACCCGACGAGTGGCATCTTGCCAAGACCGGTGCCGAGGGCGGACAGCTCGTCCGGTACCCGATTCCGCCGTTCATTCACGGCGGCTCGCAGTGGGCGATCTTCCAGTCCCTCTTCGCCGGCGGAAAAGCGGTGGTGTACCCCGAGTTCAGCGGATCGTCGGCGTGGGACATCGTCGAACGACACAAGGTCAACGTCGTGTTCATCACCGGAGATGCGATGGGGCGCCCCATGATCGAGGCGCTGGAGAGCGGTGGGGACCGTGACCTGTCGAGCGTGCTGTCGATCGCGTCGTCGGCCTGCCTGTTCTCACCGAGCGTCAAGGAACAGTTCCTCGACCGGTTCCCGAATTCGGTCATCATCGACGCGATCGGATCGTCGGAGACCGGCTTCGGCGGGATGGGCGTCGTTGCGAAGGACACGCCGCACACCGGCGGTCCGCGGGTGAAGGCCGACAAGGAGACCCACGTCTTGCGGGAGGACGGTACGCCGGTCGAGCCGGGCAGCGGCGAGGTCGGTGTGCTGGCGCGATCCGGCCACGTACCGCTGCGCTACCACAACGACCCGGAGAAGTCGGCGAAGACGTTCAAGGTCTTCGACGGCGTGCGCTACTCGCTGCCCGGCGACAACGCCGTCCTCGAGGCCGACGGCACGATCACCATGCTCGGCCGTGGGTCGGTGTCGATCAACACCGGCGGCGAGAAGGTCTTCCCCGAGGAGGTGGAGGGGGCGCTCAAGGCCCACCCGGACGTGTTCGACACCGTCGTGGTGGGTGTGGCCGATGACCGGTGGGGTCAGCGCGTCGCGGCAGTCATCGCGACTCGGGACGGTGCGCGCCCGTCGCTCACGAGTCTCAACGACGTTGTCCGAAAAGAGTTGGCGGGCTACAAGTGTCCGCGCAGCGTGTGGTTCGTGGACGAGATCAAGCGTTCTCCCGCAGGCAAACCCGACTATCGATGGGGAGCGTCGGTCACCACCGAACGTCCCGCCGACGAGGCGCAGTAGAGCGCCGAAAGGGAGCTGAAACATGCGTACTGAACTGGTCGAGAAGTTCGGCATCGAGTATCCGATCTTCGGATTCACCCCCAGCCAGGACGTGGCGGCGGCGATCAGCCGGGCCGGTGGCCTCGGTGTCCTGGGTTGTGTCCGCTTCAACGAGGCCGAGGAGCTCGACGAAGTCCTGGAGTGGATGCACGAGAACACCGACGGCAAACCGTTCGGCGTCGATGTGGTGATGCCCGCCAAGATCCCGACCGAGGGCTCGAAGATGGACCTCGACTCGATGATCCCGCCGGAGCACCGCGCGTTCGTCGAACGCACGCTCGACGATCTGGGTGTGCCCCCGCTCCCGGGTGGAGACCGGGTCGACGCCGGGGTGCTCGGCTGGTTGCACTCGGTCGCGCGCTCGCATGTCGACGTCGCGATGGAGCATCGTCGTAAGTACGGACAGATCAAGCTGATCGCCAACGCACTCGGCTCGCCGCCGGCCGACGTCATCCAGACCGCGCACGACAACGGCGTCCTGGTCGCCGCGCTCGCGGGCGCGAAAGAGCATGCGCTGCATCACGTCGAGGCGGGCGTCGACATCGTCATCGCCCAGGGCTACGAGGGCGGCGGGCACACCGGTGAGGTCACCTCGATGATCCTGTGGCCGGATCTCGTCGACGCGGTCGGTGACACCGCGCCGGTCCTCGCGGCCGGTGGCGTGGGCAGTGGCCGCCAGATCGCCGCGGCGATCGCGCTCGGTGCGCAGGGCGTGTGGATGGGCACGTACTGGCTGACGGCGGCGGAGTACAAGCTCGGCGTGCCGGAGGGTTCCGACAAGCCGTCGACTGTCCAGCAGGCACTGCTGAAGGCGACGTCGCGGGACACCGTGCGCCGCCGCATCTACTCGGGAAAGCCTGCGCGACTGCTGAAGACGGCCTGGACCGATGCCTGGGACGCCGAGTCCGCGCCCGAACCGTTGCCGATGCCGCTGCAGAACCTGCTCGTCGCCGAGGCGCACGCACGGATCTCACAGGCCGACAATCCCGATGTCGTCGCGATGCCGGCCGGTCAGATCGTCGGACGCTGCAACGCGATCACGCCCGTCGCCGACCTCATCGCCGACCTCGTCAGCGAGTACGAGGAGGCCGTCGGCCGGATGAACAAGACGCTGGGCGGCTGACCGGCCTGCCCAGCAGTCGACGCGACCGGCCGACGACGCGGCCACTCATGTCAGCGGACGTCGGCACGCAAGAACTTGGGATGATCCAGACGCCAGGTGATCGCCGCGGCGACCACCGCGACCACGGCCAGGGTCAGTAGCGAGTTCCGTTCGTCGAAGGCGTTGAACAGCAGGCCGCCGAATCCTGCACCGGCGAGGAATCCCGCGTAGGTGCTCAGGTGAGCGACCCATCCCCATCGCTTGGCGCCGGACACGTGCAACCCGGCGCCCTGGCCAATTTTCACCAGGGTGCCGGTCACGTAGGACAGAGGCATGACGACCTCGCCCTTGCGGCTGATCGAGGTGTTGAGTGCGCCGAGACCGAAGGCCAGGCAGAGCACCGGGCCGGCGCCGAATTCTCGGTTGCCGTTTTCGAGGTTGATGTCGATGAGCCACGCGGCGATCGTCGAGCCCGCGGTCAGCATCGTCGCCCCGTGCCGGGCTTTGCGCCAGACGTACATCCTGGCCAGGGTGGCCACGAACACGCCGAGAACGAACACCACCACGGTCAGCAGAGCGGTGAAGCCGAGCTGGTGGGCCCCCTTGACGTGTTCGAGCACCAGTCGCTCGCTGTTGCCCGTCATGAAGGTCACGTACCACCCGGAGGAGTACAGCCACGCCGCCGCGCCGGTGGCCCCGGCCAACGCGGCGAGGACGGCGGCGAGAATCATTTCTCGCCCGTCGTGGAAGGGGCCCAGCAGCTCCGTTCGGGTTGACTGTCTGCGGGAGTCGGATTCGGGTGCGGTGCGTTCGGCTACGGTCATCGGTCGGCTCCAGTCCTGTCGATAGGGCTGTGGTCGTGATCGGCTTTCGAACGGGGGAGTGCGTCCCGGCGGCATCGGCGGTCTGTCCCGTCGGGGAAGCCCGAATTGAGCGGTTCCCTATCTCCCAGAGCACCGGAAGTCGGCCGTCGGCGCCACGTGAGTCCGACCACATGCGGGACCAGCCGGGCAATCGGTCACCAATCGTCCTGTCTTCGGAACCAACGCGTCGGCACGACCGTTGCGTCGAGGCCGCCAGTCGTCTTGATCCCGCGGCAGCGGCCACCCCGCGCTGGTTGAGCCGGCTGGCTGGTGCCCGCGCGGTCGGCCACCCCCCCGCTGGTTGAGCCGGCACCGAGCGGAGCGAGGAGCCGAGTCGAAGCCACTGGGTGACCGGGCGAGTGTCCCCGACGGCAACGGCCTCGCCGCTTGGCTCAGGCTAGGGCGAGGTGTACTCGGCCCACAGGTCGTCGACGATGTCGGCGACGTCTGGCGGGAGGCAGCTGGCGTCGGAGCACGGCCCCTGCGGCATGGGGGTCGGTGCGATCAGGGTGCCGACTTCGGCGGGAAGTGTCAGCCGCGTGGTTCGTGCGGTCGACGGCTTTCCGGTCGGGCCAAGCGTGCCCCACTGTTCGATGCCGTCGAACCCCGGTACCGTCGTGCATCCCCAGTACAGGTCGTAGGCGCCGTCGGGCAGGACGGTGGACCCACTCGGGCCCTCGTCGGTGAACACCTCGAGCGCCACGGTGCGCGTGCCGCCCGGCGCGATCAGTGCGCGCGGGTCGACCGGGTTGACGTATCCGAAGGGTGGTCGCGAGTCGCTGTCGGCCACAGACCCGGCCGGGAGTCCGAACATCTTGCACCCGATCACCGCCGTGGACCGGTTCGTGACGGTCACGGTGACCGAGTTGCCCGACACCGAGGGTGTGATCGTCACGTCGTTCGGTGCGGCGTTCGCGATCGCGGGGGAGAGGATTGCCGCGGTTGCACATCCGAGTGCGATGCCCAGGGTGCGGAGCAGGTACCTACCGGTCATGGTGTCCAGCCTCTCGTCGGGCGTACCGGTGCCAGTCTCACCCATTCGGAGCGCATCCACCACCAATGGACAGAATCCTCATCGTCCCGGCGGGCGCAGGTGTCGAACCGAGGGGGTTTGTGAGGCGGCGGTGTCGCTTCCTCAGGCGCTGGCGTACACGAGCAAACCCGCGAGAACCAGTACGTAAGTCAGGCTGCCGGCCACTAGGCCGGTGCCGATCTGGCGGGATGTGCCGGTGACGAGCATTGCCGCGCCGAGGACAAAGAGAAACAGAAACAGGAAGACGTTGGCGACCCACACGAACAGAAACGTGCACGGTGCCGCTACCAGCGTAAAGATCACTGTCATCGGAGTCGCGGGTCCGAAGAATCGGTTGTCGGGTGGCTCATCGCACGGGTTCACAGCCAACCCCCGTAGGGAATGACGGCCACACTCATGGTCACGGTGGCCGTCGTGATCGTGATAACCCAGCTGCGCGCAGCGGGACGTTTGACGATGGCGACGACACACGCGGTGGCTAGCGAGATCGTTACGAGGACGGGGAGAACGCGTGACGTGTCGGAGTTGAGCGCAGCGAGAAAGATCGCGACTGGCAGAAGCAACGACACGAGTGTCTGTGCCGCGTAGCTCAATTGGGTTGGCTTGAAAGATTCTCCGCCCACAGAGGCGACTTCGTCAGTCACTTCCATGTGACGTTTCTGGGTTGGGCGGAGCCGACAAAGACGATGTCGTGGACGGGCCGTCGCCAGTCTTGACGTAGTCGAAGAGTATCAGGATGCCAAGTGCGGCAACGAAGGTGAGGTACGCGACAGTAATCCCGGTACCGACTTGACGAGCCACCCCCCGATTCGCCATGAGCGCAATGCCGACGAATACGAACACGATATTGAGCAATATTCCGATCACCCACAGGTAATTCACCGCAATCAAAGCGAGGGTGATCGCGGCAACGCAGATGTAGGGCGTGATCGGTCCGAAGAATCGGTTGGCCGATTGGCGGTCGTCGCGATTTGTCACATCACACCAGTTATGAGGTAGACGGGCACCGCGGCCGCAACGACCACGCCTCCCCACGAGCGGGTGCGACGAGGTAGGGCAAGGGCGCATCCGATCAGCAACGTCGTCGTGGCCAGCACCAAGGCTATTACTACTCGGTTATCGGCGAATAGGAACGGAATGCCGAAACTCGAACATAGGATGGCAACGACGGTTGCCGTTTGGGCAGCGAAGACGCGTTGACCAGCCTGGTCGCCGGGTGGTGCGTTGCTGCTTGATTCGTTGGTCATGGACGCCGTCCTCATTTTTTTGCGGTATCTGTCAATAACTCGTTTGAATGGTCATTTGGCCTGATTGACCCTAGGAGGGTCGTCCGCACCGCCGAACTCGGTCATCTCGTCGATGGGGTGGGGCGGTGGGCCGTAGACGACAGACCCGGCGTCCTTGGGGAATCGAGATAGATCTGAGGTGTATTGCCCATAATGATGCTGAGAGGGGAGGTCGCGCAGTGGCCCGTATTCCGTATGATCGCCAGCGTCGTCCTGGAACATTATTCGAGTACGACCGTCAGGCATGTACTGGTACGTCTCCATCGAGGGAAAGTCCGTTCTTTCACCCGATACGCTGGCACCGTCGGCGCCCGGCGTGACAATGGTCTGGCCCCGTACACTCCAACCGATGTCCTCTGTATGAGGTGGCGCCAGGGGATCGGACGCGTCATATTTGATTGCCACGGTACCGTCGTGCAGTTGGCTCGCATGGACGGAAGGTGTTCCGGTCTTGACGTTGCCATTCTCATCGACCGAAGGGTTTTGCCGTGCCACGATCACGCCGTTCTCGTAATCGATGAAGTATGAGACGCGAGCGTCTTCTGGAGCGAAGTTCGGATCGAACCCGCGGGCGTCGCCGAGATTCCTCTTGAGTTCGAACTCGGAGAAGTTTAGCCCTGACACTACGCGCTCGGAGGGAATGAACAGCCCCGTGGCAACGACGCCCTGCCCGGGTACAGGATTGATCTTGATCACGCTGACAACCGGTGGGGCCCCTTTGTTCTTCGGATTGTAACTATGCGGGTCCAACGCGGCGGCCATCCGCCAGTCATTCTCACCAACCGGGACTCGACCGTAGACTTCGCGGAACGCGTCCACTTGGTTCGTCACCCGTGTCATCGAACCGCTTGATGTGGCGATTGACGCCGGTGTTATTCCGCTCAGCGCAGCCAAAGCGGAGTTGACTGCTGCGCTCGTGTCGCTCACCGCCTGGTCCGCAGCTATACCGAGATTGCGCAAGGCGATCTGGTGCTGAAAGGCGACATTTTCGTCGTACTCGGTGTCGGGTGGAGCTTTCGCTGCCTCGAAGGCCACCTCGTACTCGCGGCTTCCGCGGTTGAGCACATAACCCTGGGACTCTGATGACGTTGTCCCGTTCTCGAGGGCGGTGACTGCTCCTTCGATGGAAAACGCGCCGCGGTTCATCGCATCGGCCAGATCGCCGTATTCGTCCGCGACGCCGCGGAGCCAGCGTGTGATGGCCTCCGCTCGGTCATCGGCTGGTCCTCTGGCCGTACCCGTCCACTCCGCACCCGTCAGGTTGAGGACTGGGTTTCCAGCCTTGGGTGCCTCGGCGTCGAGACGAGCCTTCATAGCGAAGAGTCCATTGGCGATGAACCGGAGTTGATCAGGCGTCCATGCCGTGACCTCGTTGTAGCTCGGCGGCATGCTACCGCGGTCCCCTCTCCGTGACGCCCAGGAGAATTTCAAGCGGAACTGGGTGGTCCGTCAGTGGGCCGGTCCTCGAAGGGAAGGCGATCGTGCTCGAAATGCGGTTTGCTCCGGATTGATCAGTGTCGACGGTGGTGTCGCGGGCGTTGATCACCAACTCAGCAAAAGCAGAGATTGCCTTCGAAGCATTCGACATCGACGTCTTGATCTGCGAATCACCGGAGCTCGCGATATCGCTCATGTCGTCGGTCGCGCCTCGGAAGGAGCCGGCGAGGCCGCCGAACGTCTGGGTCGCGTAGGTGGTCCCCAGTCCTGCACTGAGGTGCAACCCCCCGATGTTCGAAGCGCACTGTTGGATCTCCATAGCGGCTGTGACCAGCGCTGCCGGATCTACGGTCAGATCTGCCATCGTCTCCCCCCGAGAGTGTGCGTAGAAGCTAGCACGATCAGCGCATACCAGAACTGTGCGCTGTCAACGTAGTGCGTGACGATCGCGAACGCGGAACGCCGTCCACAGGGGGCAGCAGATCCGTATGACGTTGTGCCCGGAAACCGGGCACAACGTCATACGGATCGTGGGAGGGAGCCTACGTCGCGGCGCGGTAGACCCGACCGTCCCGAACCCACGTCGGTGGGGTGGCATCGGAAGCCAGGAGGCGTTTGACGGTCTTGAAGGTCGCGGTCTCGGGGAGTTCGTCGACGAGCCGCACCCGGTGCGGCCACTGTTTCGGGCCGAGATCTTCTTGCGCGGAGAGGAACTGGCTCAAGTCGTCGGCCGTGAGCACGTCGGCGACGAGGACCGCCTCGATCTCGTCACCGATCTCGACCGGCACGCCGTGCACCGCGACCTGCCGTATCGCCGGGTGACGCAGCAGGATTCGCTCGATGGGGCCGGTGCCGATGTTCTCGCCGTCGACGCGCAACCAGTCGCCGAGACGTCCGGCGAAGTGCAGGTAACCGGCGTCGTCGACCCAGGCGAGGTCGCCGGTGTGGTAGATCCCGCCGCGCATGCGGTCCGCGGTGGCGTCGGGATCGTTGTGGTAGCCGGCGAAAAGGCCGGGCCCTGAGAGGTTCACGATCTCACCGACCACGCCGGCCGGAACGGGCTCGGCGGTGTCGACGTCGACGACCGCGGTCGGTTCGCGCAGTGGGCCCAGGGCATCATCGGGTGTGTCAGGGGTGCGCGTGATGGCCACGCCGCCCTCGGTGGATCCGAATCCGTCGACGACGCGGCAGCCGAAGCGTTCGGAGAACCGGAGCCGATCGCGGGCAGATGCCTCGTTGCCGTACATGATCCGCAGTGGACTCGCCGCGTCGTCGGGGCGCGGATCGGTCGCGAGGATGTAGTGCATCGGTTTGCCGACGTAGTTGGCATACGTCACGCCGTACCGGTGGACGTCGTCGACGAACCCACGCGCGGAGAAGCTGCGCCGCAACGCGATCGACGCCCCGCCCGCCACCGCGACGCACCACCCGGCGATCATCGCGTTCGAATGGAACATCGGCATCGAGAGATACGCGACATCGTTCGGCCCGATATCGAAGCGATCGGCCAGCATCGGACCGCTGGTCGCGAAGGTCCGGTGCGTACACCGCACGGCCTTCGGGTCGCCGGTCGTCCCCGACGTGAAGATCAGCATCAACAGGTCGTCCGGCGACGCATCGGCAAGGGGTGCCGGCTCACCCGCGATCACCGCGGCCGCCCATTCGGGCGAATCGACATCGACGACGCGGGTTCCGCTCAGGTCGAGGCCGTCCAGCAGATGCCGGGTGTCGTCGCCGCACAGCACGATCTGGCATTCGGCACGGGCGATGTCGGCGGCGAGTGCGTCGCCGCGGCGGGTGGTGTTCAGGCCGACCAGCACGAATCCGTGACGTGCCGCCGCGGCGAAGAGCGCGCTGAACACCGGCGTATTCGGCAGCAGCACGCCCACGTGACGCGGGCGGTCATCCGACAACCGGCCGCGCAACACCCCGGCCAGCAACGCCGCATCGGCGAGATGATCGGTCCAGGAGCGAAATCCGTCTTCGAACCAGACCCCGCGGTCGTCGATCTCGATCAGCGGAGCGAGCAGATCGGCGACCGTCGAGGCTTGCGTCGCCGCGACCGGTCGGTTCACGCCGGCGTGGCGGCCAGTTCGGCTCCGATGGCCCGCACCGAGGCGGTCGCGGAGCCGAATGCGAACTCGTTGTGCTTGGCGCGCAGGAAGTAACGATGGACCGGGTGACTGGTGTCGAGGCCGACACCACCGTGCACATGTACGGCAGTGTGCGCCACCCGGTGCCCGGCCTCGGCGGCCCAGAACTTGGCGGTGGCGACCGCGTTCTGCAGTTCCGGGGTGTGGCCGGTCGAATGGTCGAGCAACCAGGCCGCCTGCGTCGTCGTGAGTGCCAGCCCCTGGGCATCGATGTACCCGTCGGCGAGACGTTGGGCGACCGCCTGGAACGACCCGATGGCGCGGCCGAATTGCTCGCGATCGCGGGCGTACTCGGCGGTGAGCTCGAGGCCGCGTTCGACGACGCCGGTCTGTTCGGCGCAGCAGGCCAGGGTCGCACGCGCGATGAGTGTCGCGGCCGTGTCGGCGCCGCCGTCGAGAACGGCGTCGTCGGACACCGGCGTGCCGTCGAATTCGACCTGCGCCGACGGGATCAGCCCGGTGGCGGGGGTCGGGGTGACGACGACGCCCGGGGCATCGGCGGCCACGAGCACCGCGACGACACCGTCGGGTCCGGACGCGGTGACCACGAACATGTCCGCGGCCTCGGCGTAGGGGACACCGACCTTCACGCCGGTCAGGTCACCGTCGGACGAGAAGGTGGTTGCGGGCGAGGTGAAGTCGGTGGCCAGGTCCTCCTCGACCGCGACCGTGAGCACCGAGTCGCCGGTGGCCCCGGACCCGAGGATCCGCTCCCGGAGTGC
Organism: Gordonia sp. SCSIO 19800; assembly: GCF_018132775.1. Classification (NCBI taxonomy): domain Bacteria; kingdom Bacillati; phylum Actinomycetota; class Actinomycetes; order Mycobacteriales; family Gordoniaceae; genus Gordonia; species Gordonia sp. SCSIO 19800. Next base: position 83,593 of record NZ_JAGRQM010000017.1, read on the forward strand.
CGACGAGCCGTGCGTGGCGATCACCGGAAGGGCGGCGATCGCGTGCGGACCGAACGGTACGCGGGCCAGCACGCGGCCGAGTTCGGTTGCCACGAGCGCATTCTCGACGATCCCGAGGTCGCCGCCGGCATCCCCGGCCGTCTCGGAGGACAACTCGAGGCCCAGGAGTCCGGCGCCGCCGAGTTCGCGCCACAGGTCCGCGTCGAGCGCGGCACGAGCCGTCTCCAGTTCGGCGACCCGGTCGGGGGTGCTGATCGACGTCGCGATGTCGCGGGCCAGCCCGCGGACGTCGGCGCCGGATTCGGGAAGTGAGAAATCCATTATGGGAACCCTTTTCGGTGGGGATCAGCGACGCTGGTGCGGCAGGCCGAGGGCGAGCATCGCGATGATGTCGCGCTGGATCTCGTTGGTGCCGCCGCCGAACGTGAGGATCAGCGACGTGCGCTGGAACCGCTCCAGGCGACCGTTCAGGTGCGCGCCGGTGCTCCCGGTTCGCAGCGTCGCGGCCGGTCCGACGACCTCCATGAGAAGTCGGTAGGCCTCGGTGGCGAACTCCGTGCCGTAGACCTTCGTCGCGGAGGCGTCGGCCGGGCTCGGCGATCCGCCGGAACTCGCGACCGAGGCGATCTTCCAATTGATCAGCTTGAGGAACTCGACCTTGGCGTGGACGCGGGCCAGGTTCTGCTGCACCCATGGGGCGTCGATCACCCGATGCCCGTCGCCGGTCTTGGTCTGCTGAGCCCACGCGATCGTCTCGCGCAGGGCGGTCTGGATCGGCGCCGCGCTGCAGAGCGCGACCCGCTCATGGTTGAGCTGGTTGGTGACCAGCGGCCACCCGCCGCCCTCCTCGCCGACGATCGACGACGTGGGGACCCGGACGTCCTGGTAGTACGTCGCGCTGGTGTCCACCCCCGACATGGTGTGCACCGGCGTGTAACTGAAGCCCTCGGCGGTGGTGGGCACGATGAGCATCGAGATGCCCTTGTGCTTCTTGCCGCCCGGTTCCAGCGTCGACGGATCGGTGCGACAGGCCAACCAGATGTAGTCGGCGTAGGCGACCAGACTGGTCCACATCTTCTGGCCGTTGATGACGTAGTCGTCGCCGTCGCGGACCGCGGTGGTCCGCAGTGCGGCGAGGTCGGTGCCGGCGCCCGGCTCGGAGTACCCGATGGAGAAGTGCAGTTTGCCCGCCGCGATCCGGGGCAGGAAGTACGCCTTCTGCTCGTCCGACCCGTAGTTCATGATCGTCGGCGCCACCGAGTTGATGGTGAGGAACGGGACGGGAGCACCCGCGATCGCCGCCTCGTCCGTGAAGATCAGCTGGTCCATCATCGACCTGTTCTGGCCACCGAACTCGGTGGGCCAGCCCAGGGCGAGCCAGCCGTCGGCGCCCATCTGCGCGACGACGTCACGGTACGCGTCGCCCTCGCCGAGTTCACCGTCGCCGCCGGACAGAGCGGCACGACGTTCCTCGGTCATGAGGCCGGAGAAGTAGTCGCGGAGTTCCCTTCGGAGCTCGGCTTGTTGGTCGGTATAGGCGATGCGCATCGACACTCCAAGGGGTGGATCGGCTAGCGTCCGGTCCCCACTTATGGTCAAGTTGACAGACGAAGTGCTCGTGCACTTCTGAAACACGTTCTAACCTGTTCTCACAGCCCAGTCAACAGGTGACCCATCGACGAGGAGACGGTTCCGATGCGTATCAAGGCAGATTTCGACCTCTGCGAGTCCAACGCCATCTGCGTGGGGATGGCTCCGGACTTCTTCGATCTGGATGACAACGACTACCTGGTGATTCTCCAAGAAGACATCCCCGCGGACCGTGTCGAGGAACTGCGTCAGGTCGCCGCCAACTGTCCGAAGTCGGCGCTGACCGTCGTCGAGGACTGACCCGAGCGAAAACGCCGATCTGTTCCATCCATCCGTGAATCATGCTAGAACAGGTTCTAATTTTAGCTCAGGAGGAAATCGGGTGGGTTACACGTTGGACGGTCGCGTCGCGGTCGTCACCGGTGCAGGTGCTGGTCTCGGTCGCGCGGAAGCCATCGGATTGGCCGCCGAGGGGGCCACGGTCGTCGTGAACGACCTCCCCGCGGCGCTCGATCAGAGCGACGTGATCGACACGATCACCGCCGCCGGCGGCCGCGCGGTCGCGGTGCCCGGCGACATCGGCGACTCGGCCACTGCCGCCGCCATCATGACGACGGCGACCGACCAGCTCGGCTCGCTCGACATCGTCCTGAACAACGCCGGCGTGGTGCGCGACAAGATGCTGTTCAACATGACCGACGACGAGTGGGACCTGGTGATCCGCGTACACCTGCGCGGACACTTCCTGCTCACCCGCAATGCGGCGGCCCACTGGCGCGCGGCCTCCAAGGAGGCGGGCGGCCCGGTGTACGGCCGGATCATCAACACCGCCTCGGAGGCCGGGCTGCTGGGTCCCGAAGGGCAGGCCAACTACGGCGCCGCGAAGGCGGGTATCACCGCACTCACGCTGTCGGCCTCGCGTGCCCTCAAGCGATACGGCGTGCGCGCCAACGCGATCTGCCCGCGGGCGCGGACCGCGATGACCGCCGCCGTCTTCGGCGACGCACCCACCGACGGAGTGGACCCTCTCGATCCCGAGCATGTCGTGCGGCTGGTCACCTACCTCGCCGGCCCCGACTCCGACGCCGTCACCGGCCAGGTGTTCGTCGTCTACGGTCCCAAGGTCACCCTGATGGCCGCGCCGACCGTCGACGAGGTCTTCGTCGCCGAGGGTGATGCGTGGTCCGCCGAGGACCTCGCGAAGACCCTGACGGGACACTTCGCCGACCGCGATCCGGGACGCACATTCTCGGCAAGCGCTCTGGTCAACTGACCAATTCTGCTCGATTGTGCGTGATAGGTTTCGCGATGGTGCGAGGGTGAAGGGGGTTGGGCGATGCTGAGCAAACTGGCCACACCCCTCAGTGGAATCGGTGATTTCGTGGCGCTCGGCGTCGAGTCGGCGCGCGAGCTGTTCCACCGTCCGTTCCAGTGGCGGGAGACCGTCGAACAGTCCTGGGCGATCGCCCGCGTGTCGATGGTGCCCACCCTCCTGGTCGCCATCCCGTTCACGGTTCTCGTCAGCTTCACCCTGAACATCCTGTTGCGCGAGATCGGCGCGCAGGACCTGTCCGGCGCTGGCGCCGCTCTCGGCACCGTCACCCAGATCGGCCCGATCGTCACCGTGCTGATCGTCGCCGGTGCCGGCGCCACCGCGATCTGCGCCGACCTCGGCGCCCGGACCATCCGCGAAGAGATCGACGCGATGAAGGTGCTCGGCATCAACCCGATCCATCGTCTGGTGGTGCCGCGGATCGTGGCCTCCACCGGGGTGGCGCTGCTGCTGAACAGCCTCGTCTGCACGATCGGCATCGGCGGCGGGTTCATCTTCTCCGTCTATCTCCAGGACGTGAATCCCGGTGCGTTCGTGGCCAACCTGACCCTCCTCACCGGATTCGGCGAGTTGATGATCTCGATGGTCAAGGCAGCACTGTTCGGCCTCTTCGCCGGAATGGTGGGCTGTTATCAGGGCCTCAACGTCAAGGGTGGCGCGAAGGGCGTCGGCGATGCCGTCAACGAGACCGTCGTGTACTCGTTCATGGCGCTGTTCGTCGTCAACGTCGTGGTCACCGCGGTCGGTCTCAAGGCAACGGCGGGCTGAGTGATGGTACTTCCGTTCACCACCCGGTTCCGGACCGCGCGGGTCGCGGTCAAGCGCGCCGGCGAGGATTGGGATCAGATCGGCGATCAGGCGCTGTTCTACTGGGACAGCGTCGTGTCGATCCCGCGCGCGATCAAGCACTACAAGAAGGAGACCCTGCGGCTCATCGCCGAGATCTCCATGGGCACCGGCGCATTGGCGATGATCGGTGGCACCGTCGTGGTCGTCGGGTTCCTGACCCTGTTCACCGGCGGGACGATCGCGGTCCAGGGGTACAGCTCGCTGGCCAACATCGGCGTCGAGGCGCTCACCGGCTTCTTCTCGGCGTTCATCAACGTGCGCATAGCCGTGCCGGTGATCTCCGGGATCGCGCTCGCCGCGACCATCGGTGCGGGCGCGACCGCGCAGCTCGGCGCCATGCGGGTGTCGGAGGAGATCGACGCCCTCGAGACGATGGCCATCTCCTCGATCCCGTACCTGGTCAGCACCCGCATCATCGCCGGCCTGATCGCGATCATCCCGCTGTACGCGCTGGCCTCGCTCGCCTCGTTCCTCGCGAGCCGCTCGGCGACGGTGTTCCTCTACGGACAGTCACCGGGTGTGTACGACCATTACTTCGACACCTTCCTGATCCCGTCGGACATCCTCTGGTCCTTCGTGCAGGCCATCTGCATGGCCGTCGCGGTGATGCTCATCCACACCTATTACGGGTACAACGCCTCCGGCGGCCCGGTCGGCGTGGGCGTCGCGGTCGGCAACGCGGTCCGCGCGTCGCTCGTCGTGGTCGTCGTGATCACCCTGCTCACCTCCCTCGCCATCTATGGCGCGGACGGCAAGTTCAACCTGGCGGGCTAAACCATGAGCAGAAAACAAGAACGGACACGGAGAACCCGTCGCCTGGCCGCCGTCGCGATGGTCGCGGCGCTGCTCGCGCTGATCATCGGCGCCAGCGCGTCGTTCCTCGGCGCGTTCAAGGGCACCCAGCAGATCACCCTGGTCGCGCCGCGTGCCGGCCTGGTGATGAATCCCGACGCCAAGGTCAAGCTGCGCGGGGTCGAGGTGGGGCGCGTCGCGGAGATCACCGAGCGCGGGGGCGATGCGATCCTCACCCTCGACATCGCCGACGGTGACATGGCGAAGATCCCCGCCAACGTGGCCGCCGACATCAAGTCGAACACCATCTTCGGCGCCAAGGCCGTCAACTTCGTGGTGCCCGGCGAGCCGGAGGGCACGCTGACCGCGGGTGCCGAGATCCCCGCCGACCGCGTCGTCGTCGAACTGAACACCGTGTACCAGCAGCTCGTCTCGGTGCTCGCACAGCTGCAGCCGGAGAAACTCAACGCGACCCTCGGTGCGATCAACACGGCGCTGCAGGGTCAGGGCGAGGAGATCGGCGATGCCCTCGAGCAACTGACCACGCTGCTGGGCAAGACCAATCCGCATCTGCCCGCCCTGAACCGACTCTTCCGGGAGGGCGCGACCGTCACCAACGTCTACGCGGATTCGATGCCCGATCTCCTGCGCACCGTCGACAACTTCACCGTTGTCGGGAACACGTTGGTGGACAACACTTCCAACCTCGACGCACTGCTCATCAACGCCACCGGGATGGCCAACACCATCGATGGGGTCATCGCCCCCTCGAAGAAGACGCTCATCGGAGCGCTGTCGGATCTCGATCCCATCGCGGCGCTCCTGGGATACAACGCCCCGGGGATCAAGTGCTTCCTCACCGCGGGCGCGATCGCCTCCGAGGTCGCGGCGCCGTTCCTCGGTGAACGCAACGGCATGCTGATGCTCGACGCGAGCATCCTCCCCGGCAAGGATCCGTATCAATATCCGTACGACCTGCCGCGGGTCGGCGTCGAGGGACCGCCGACGTGCCAGGGCGGACTCAGTGATCCCGCAACCAAGGTGCCGGCACCGTTCTACGTCGGCGACAACGCACCCCAGCCCTACCAGCCCAGGACCAAGCCGAAGGCGAACTCGCAGAAGCTGTTCCAGATCCTGTTCGGAGAACCGCCCCGTGGATAACCGCGCTCGCGCGTTCCGCGCGACCCTGATCAAACTGGGTGCCTTCACCGTGGTGATGGTCCTGGTCTTCGTCGCGCTGGTCGTCGTCTTCAGCCGCTATCGGTCCGGCGCGTCGAACGAGTACAGTGCCGTCTTCACCAGTGCATCGGCGATGAAATCGGGCAGCAAGGTCAAGATCGCCGGAGTCGAGGTCGGGTCGGTCGGTGATGTCGAGCTGAACCGCGACAACGATGCCGTCATCACCTTCAGCGTCGACCAGCAGTATCCGCTGCCGGAGTCGGCACGCGCGTTGATCCGATACGAGAACCTCACCGGCGACCGGTATCTCGAGTTGCAGCAGGGGACCGGCAACACGTCGACCTTCCTTGCCGACGGCGCGCAGATCCCGATCGGCCAGACCGAGCCCGCACTCGATCTCGACAAGCTCGTCGGTGGTTTCAAACCACTGTTCCGGACCCTGGACGCCGACGAGGCCAACGCGCTGACCAGTTCGCTGATCGCGGTCTTCCAGGGGCAGGGCGGCGCGTTGAACACGTTGCTGGGCAACACCGCGTCGTTCACCGACTCGCTGGCCGACCGCGACCAGTTGATCGGCGACGTGATCGACAACCTCAACACCACCCTCGCCACCCTCGACGGCGACCGGGAGGGCCTCGACACCAGCGTCGACCTCCTGCAGCAACTCGTCACCGGGCTCGCCGAACAGAAGAGCACCGTCGGCAACGCATTGACGCAGACCTCGCGCGTCACCAACGGTCTCGCCGACCTGTTGGGCACCACCCGGCCGACCCTGCAGTCGATGGTGACCAACACCGGACGGGTCTCGGAGGAGTTGCTGGCCGCGGAACCGTTTGTCCGGAACCTGATCTCGCGACTTCCCGAGGACTACAAGACGCTGTCGAACCTCGGCTCCTACGGCGCCTGGCTGCAGATCTACTTCTGCCGCATCCGGCTGATGCTGCCGGCGCCCGGCGGTCAGACCATCCTGTACACGTCGAACAACGTGATGGGGAACTCGACGACGGCAGGCGGAAGGTGTGACGGCTCATGAGTCTTCCGTTCGGCGGCATGTTCTCGAGCCGTAGATCCGAATCCGACGAGGCCGACGTCGCCCGCGAGCAGAAACGCGGACAGCGGAGTCGCGCACAGGTCGGCGTCATCGGCATCGTCGTGATCGGCCTGGTGGTCATCACCGCGATGCAGATGGACAAGCTGCCCTACATCTCGCCGATCAGCACCTACACCGCCTACTTCGACGACGCCGGCGGACTCACCAAGGGCGACATCGTCTCCGTCTCCGGGGTCCAGGTGGGCACGGTCGAGTCGATCGAACTGGCCGGTACCGACGCCGGGACCAAGGTCAAGGTCGGGTTCCGCATGGACGACACCGTCGAGATGGGGTCGGACTCCCAGGCCGCGATCCGGACCGAGACCGTCCTGGGCCGACGCAATCTCACGGTCATCCCGCACGGAGGCGACCGGATCAAGCCCGGTGGCTCGATCCCGGTCGGCAACACGATCTCGCCGTATTCGCTGCAGGACGCACTCGAAGGAGCGACCGACACCGTCGCCGACACCGACACCGACCAGCTCAACGAGGCGCTCAACACGCTGACGATCACGTTCTCCGAGACACCGGATCAGGTCCAGGGGGCGGTCAACGGTGTTGCGCGGCTGTCGAAAGCGGTCGCCGACCGCGACAAGGAACTGCGGGCGCTGCTCGCCAAGGCCAACCAGGTGAGCAAGATCGTCGGCGACCGCAACGAACAGATCAACCGGTTGCTCATCGACGCCAACGCGCTCGTCGGGGAGATCGAGATGCGGCGCTACGCGCTCAACCAGCTGATCAAGGGGATCGGTGACGTCACCGCTCAGCTGCGGGGCTTCATCGCCGAGAACAACGCGCAGCTGACGCCCGTGCTGCAGAAGTTCGACCGCGTCGCGACGATCCTCACCGACAACGAGAAAGAGCTGAAGGAGACGATCGACCGTCTCGGACCGTTCGCGAACACCCTCGGCGAAGCAGTGGCGTCGGGCCCGAACTTCGATTCCCTCGTCGGCGTGAACACCTTCGGCGACTACACCGCGGTGTTCCTCAACGCCCTGCGCGGTCGGTACCCGCAGCTGTGGCAGTCGCTGATGTACACGGGCAACCCGCTGCTTCCACAGGGCTGGAGCCTGGGACCTCCAGCGGGTAGCGATACGCCGCGCGGACCACTGCCCAGCCCGACCTATCCCACGCCCGCGCCGACCACGAGGGGGAGGTGACATGACCGTCGGAAGTATGTCCATCGGACGCAAGGTGCTCTTCGGGGTACTCGCCGTGATTCTCGCGGTCGCCCTGGTCCTCGTGGGCTGGAAGGTGTTCACCAAGTCGACGACGAATACGTTCACCGCCTACTTCGCCGGGGTCGCCAGTCTGTACAAGGGGGACCCGGTCCGGGTGCTCGGTGTGAACGTGGGTAGCGTCTCCGCGATCACCCCGCGCGAGAACGACGTGAAAGTCGAACTGCGCGTGGACAAGAGCGTCGACATCCCGCAGGACGCGAAGGCCGTCATCGTCGCGCAGAGCCTGGTCTCCGGTCGGTTCGTACAGCTGACGCCGGTCTACTCCGGTGGGCCGGAGATGTCCGACGGCGCCGACATCCCGATGGACCGCACCGCGGTGCCGATGGAGTGGGACGACATCAAGGCCCAGCTCACCCGACTCACCGAGGCCATCGGTCCGCAAGGGGCCGATCCGGGCTCGGCGGCCAAGGCGGTGAACGTCTTCGACGAGAATCTCGAGGGCAACGGCGAGGCGATCAACGCGTCGATCCGGGAGGTGTCCGACGTGATCGGCACCCTCGCAGCCGGCAGCGGCGACCTGTTCGCCACCATCCAGAGTCTTCAGAAACTCACCGATGCATTGTCGGGAAGCCACGAGCAACTCGTGCAGTTCAACGGCCGGATCGCCTCGGTCAGTTCCGTGCTCGCGGACAACACGACCGAGCTCGATGAGGCGCTCAAAGGTCTCGACGCGGCGATGACCGATGTGCAGACCTTCATCGACACCAATCAGACGGCGCTGTCGTCATCGGTGGAGCGTCTGGCCGCGAGTACGAAGATCGTGGCGGACAAGGACGAACAGGTGCGTGGCGTGTTGCATTCGGCGCCCAACCAGCTCGCGAACTTCTACAACATCTACAACCCGCTTTCGGGATCCCTGTCGGGTGTCTTCGGTTTGGGGATGGGAACAAATCTCATCACTCTGTTGTGCGGAACCATGGAATCCACCAAGCGGCCGGGATCGACGATGGCGGATGTCGACAAGTGTGTGGAGATCCTGGCTCCGGTCCTGTCGTCGATCTCGATGAACTACCCACCGTTCCTGACCAATCCGGTGCAGGGTCGCAACGCCACGCCGAGCCAGCTCGAGTACCAGAACGCGAGCGTCCGGGCTCGTGCGAATGCCGGGGTCACCCGGCTCGACAACGAGACCCGTCGTGACAACCGGGGCAGCCCGCTCGAGGATCTGCTGGTGCCGTTCGGGGGTGAGCGATGAGGTCGGTACGACCCCGTGGTTCGCTCATCGTGGGCGCGGCGAGCCTCGCGCTCGTCCTCGCCGGATGTTCCTTCGACGGCCCCAACTCGCTCCCGGTCCCTGGAGCCGAAGGTACCGGCGGTGAATCCTACGAGATCACCGCGGTCATCCCGTCGGCGGCCGGACTGGTCAACAACGCGCCGGTGCTCATCGACGACGCGACGGTCGGCAGCATCGGCGACATCGAGGTCCAGGACTGGAACGCGCTCGTCACGATGCGGCTCAACGACGGGGTGATCGTCCCGCGCGGTTCGCATGTCATGGTCGGGCTGACCAGTGTGCTGGGTTCGACGCACCTCGAGATCGTGCAACCGGCCGAGCCCGAGGGCGGCCGGCTCGAACCCGGCGACCAGATCCCCCTGACCAAGTGTCCCGAGCAGTCCAACATCGTGACCGACCCGTCGGTGCCCGCGGTGCCCGACATTAATGCGGCACAACAGGTGTCGGCGTGTACCTACCCCAGTACCGAGCAGGTGCTGAGTTCGCTGTCGGTGGTCCTCAACGGCGGTGGGTTGTCGCAGATCGGCGACATCGTGCACGAGATGAGCGACGTCTTCGGCGGACGCGAGGAGCAGATCAAGGAGCTCATCCCGCGGTTGAACACCCTCGTCGCCGATCTGGATGCGCAGAAGGGCAACATCATCCGCGCGACCGAGGGACTCGACCGGTTGTCGCGCACCATGAACGAGCAGAAGGGCACCATCGAGCGGGCGCTCGCCGACGCCCCGCAGATCCTGCAGTTGCTCGTCGACCAGCGTCAGCAGTTCCTCGACACTCTCGGTTCGGTCGCGACGCTGTCGAAGACCGCCAACGACATCCTCGACGCCAACTCCGAGGACATCGTGACGATCGTGGAGGGGATCGAACCGGCCCTCGATCAGCTCCAGGCCGCGGGTCCCGCGATGACTCAATCGCTGAACATCCTGCTGACCTTCCCGTTCTACGAGCCGACGATCCGACAGATCGTCAAGGGTGACTACGTGAACTCCGATCTGGTGCTCGACCTCACCGTCGAACGACTGAGCAAGAGCATGTTCGCCAGCCTCGGCGTCACCGGCCCCGAGGGCGTCTTCGGACGGCCCGCAGGCGCCGCCGCGCGCGGACTGAACCCGTTCATCGCGCCCCTGCAACCGGGCGGCGAACGCGTGCCCGACTCGGCCGAACCGATTCCGGCGAACATGGTCCCGCGGGTCTCGCCGACCACGCCGGCGGCAGTCCCGGCCGCGGGAGGTGGCCGCTGATGAAGATCACGAGATTCGTCCGGATGCAGCTGATGATCTTCGCCATCGTGACCGTGGTCGCGATGGTGGTGATGGCGCTGTTCTACATCCGCATCCCGTCGATGTTCGGGGTCGGCAGTTACCAGGTGCAGCTGCTGCTGCCCACCAGCGGTGGGCTGTACCAGAACGCGAACGTCAGCTACCGCGGCGTGTACGTCGGCAAGGTCGACTCCGTGCAGCTGACCGACACCGGCGTCGAAGCGGTGCTGACGATCGAGAACAGCGCGGAGATCCCGGCTTCGTCGACCGCGTCGGTGCGCAGCGTCTCCGCGATCGGTGAGCAGTTCGTCGAGTTCACGCCGGATCCCGAGGCGGGCGAGTCCGGCGAATACCTGCAGGACGGCGCGACGGTGTCGACCGACGAGGTCCCGGTGGAGATCTCGGCGATGCTCGACCAGGCCGACCGCCTGCTGGCCGAGATCGGTGACACCCGTTTGCGGTCGCTGATGGACGAGGCGTTCATCGCGTTCAACGGCACCGGGGAGGCGTTGCAGCGCCTGCTGGACTCGATGGTGCTGTTCGTCGACGAGGCGAACAAGAACACCGACACGACAATCCAACTCGTCGAACAGGGCGCACCACTGCTGGCAACCCAGTCACGTACGGCCGACGACATCCGTTCCTGGACAAGAAACGTCACCGCGTTCACCGATCAGTTGCGGGCGAACCGGCCCGAGATCGGCGACATCCTGCGCAAGGGGCCGTCGACCGCGTCGAAGAGTCAGGAACTCTTCGAATCCCTCGGTGCGTCGTACCCGTTGCTCGTGTCGAACCTCGGTACGATCGCCAAGACCCAGGTGGTGTACCTGCCGAACTGGAAGCAGGTGCTCGTTCTCTATCCGCGACTGGTCAGTTCGTTGATCACGGCCGTGAACACCGGCACCAACCGGTTCGGTCCGAACGTGAACTTCTCGCTCGGTTTCCAGGACCGGCCGCCGTGCAACATCGGTTTCCTCCCCAAGGAGGACTGGCGTTGGCCGTCGGTGCAGACCGCCCGGGAGCTCCCGCCGGGAATGCTGTGCCGGGTGCCGCAGAACTCCAACATCGCCGTCCGCGGTGCGCGTAACTATCCGTGCGCGGAGTTTCCGGGCCGTCGCGCACCCACCCCCGCAGAGTGTGCCACAGGCTACGTACCGAAACCGGGCTCGGTCGACCCGTTCCAGAGTGGGCTGCCGTTCGGCCTGAAATGGCAGCCGGCGTCCTCCGGTACCGTGACACCCGGCACACCGAAGGACTTCGACGCGGAGCCCGCGGTGTATGCGACGACCTACGACCCGGACTCGGGTGACTTCATCGGGCCCGACGGGAAGACCTACAACGCCGGGGCCGGCAGTGATGAGCAGGAACAGAGCAGTACATGGCAGACGATGATCAGCGGGACGGTCACCCCGTGACGCCGGACGGTCCTCGCACGACGTCCCCGGAACGGTCCGGCTCGGAGCGTGCAGGTGATCGCCGCAACGTGAAGCGGCCGGTGCGGTCGGCGCCGATCCGGCGTGGGCGTCCGACGGGGAAGAAGCCGTCGACGCCGGCCGCCCCGGTCCCCGCGCCCGTGGAACCCGAGTCCTCGGATGTGGCCGCCGCGCAGCCGATGACCACCGCCGAGCACGAGGAGAAAGTCACTGCGGAGCAGTCGATCTCGCCCGACCCGTCCGAGGTCGAGAAGACCGTCGGTTACCGGGAGCGTCGACGCGCCCGGACGGCCGCGGCGTCGTCGGCGGCGGTGACGCGGAAAGGCAAGCGTCGCGTCCGTTATCGCGGGTCCGATCGTCGTCGGTCGGCGAAGGCGATCGTGGGCGTCGTGGTGGCGCTCGTGGTCATCGTCGTGTGCGCCATCGCATCGGTGGTGTTCGCGCTCGGCATCGCGCGTCAGGACCGGACCGACGACCTGCGGGCCGAGTATTCCGCGTTCGCTTCGCAGGTTCTCGTGAACCTGACCAGCATGAATCCCGACACCGTCGACCAGACGCTGACGTCGGTCCAGGAGGACACGAGCGGCAAGGTCAAGCAAGAGGTCGAGAACAACATCCAGCAGGTGGCGGCCCTTGTCCGGGACGGCAAGCTCGAGACCCGCTCGCTCATCCTCTCGTCCGCGGTGACCAAGGCCGAACCCGACGAAGGCTCGGTCATCATGGTGTTCGGCTGGCATCAGCGATCGCTCGACGGCGAGGTGCCGTCACAGGAGAAGGTGTTCCGCTGGCGGGTGGACATGACGCGGATCAACGGCGACCTCAAGATGACCGACTTCGAGTGGGTGGCGTGATGTCGGCCCGCTCCGAGTCCGCGCCCCGATCCGAGCCCGCGCCGAAGTCGACCGGATCTCGATTCGCCCTGCGCAAGGGGCGCCTGGGTCTGATCGCACTCGGCGTGGTGCTGGTCGCCGCGATCGCCGTGACCGCATTTCTCGGTTTTCGCTTCACCCAGGGCCGCGGGGTCGAGGACGCCCGCGCATCGTCGCTGGCGGCGGCCCGGGACTATGCGACGACGATGTTCGGGTACAACGCCGAGAACGTCACCGAGCACATCGACCAGTCGATGAGTGTGCTCACCGGGCCGGCGAAGCCGGAGTACACGAAGCTGATCACCGACAACAATCTCGCCGCCGAGGTGCGCAAGCAGTCGGTGGTGTCCGAGGTGACGATCCAGGACGCGGGTGTGGTGACCAACACCGCGGACACCTCGCAGGTCCTGATCTTCATGAATCAGTCGGTGACCCGCGGCAACAAGGAACTCGTGAGCATCAACCCGTCGCGGCTGACCTTCGACATGAAACGCGAGGGCGACCGCTGGATGATCAACTCGATCGAGGTGATCACCGACGACACGTTCCGATCGAAGATCGAGGTCGTCGAGTCATTGCCGCCCGACGCGAAGCCGCTGCCCGGCCCGAGTTCGGCACCCTCCGGTGCGCCGTCCCCGGCTCCCGGCCCGTCCGTGGCGCCGGTGCCGACTCCCTGACCGCCTTAATCCGTTGCGGCCCGCCCGAATCGGGCGTACGTTCGCGGGTACACAAGGAAGGAGGTGGTCTGATAGTGATTTCTCATCGGACATGTGAGGTGACCATCCGTTAGCAGTTGACCGTGTGGCATTCGTGTCGCACCGAGGCGGGATTCCCGCCGGTCGGCGCAAGCGAATACCAGGTGGTCACCCGGCCCCCGCATCCCGACCCGGTCCGGTCGGCGCAGGCCCTTCGTGGGCGGTGCGGGGGCCGTTCCATGTCTGCTGACGGTTTTGTTCGGTGAATACCCCTACAGGGTAGAAGTACCCCTGGCGTATATACCCTAGGGGGGTATACCCTCGACCTCATGAACACGCACCACGACCATCCACCGACAACGCCGGCACCGGCCGACCACGCGCACCGCCCCCAGTTCGATCCCGGGCCCGACGGCCACGAGGGGCACGCCGATCACACCGGCCACGGCGGACATGCCGGCCATGCGGGCCACGGCGACCACGTGGCGCAATTCCGGCGACTGTTCTGGATCATGCTCGTGCTGGCGGTCCCGACCGTGGCCTTCAACGACATGTTCGCCGACATACTCGGCTACGGTCTGCCCGACGCGGAGTGGGTCCGGTGGGTGTCACCGCTGCTCGGCACAGTTCTCTTCGTGTGGGGCGGGCGCCCGTTCCTCGTCGGCGCGGCCGCCGAGCTCCGAGCTCGTCGCCCGGGGATGATGCTTCTGATCTCGCTCGCGCTCACCGTCGCCTTCGTCGCCTCCTGGGGTTCGACGCTGCACCTGTTCGACCACCACCTGAATTTCTGGTGGGAGCTGGCACTGCTCGTCGTGATCATGCTGCTCGGCCACTGGATCGAGATGCGCTCGCTGGCCCGGACGACATCGGCTCTCGACTCACTCGCCGCGCTCCTTCCGGACGAGGCCGAGAAGGTCGTGGGCAGCGACATCATCTCGGTATCTCCCGAGGAACTGGTCGTCGGCGACGTGGTCGTCGTCCGGCCCGGCGGGTCCGTGCCCGCCGACGGCGCCATCGTCGACGGTTCGGCGAGCATGGACGAGTCGATGGTCACCGGGGAGTCGGCACCCGTTCGGCGGGAGGTCGGTGACGTCGTGGTCGCCGGCACCGTCGCGACCGATTCCGGACTGCGGGTCCGCGTGACCGCGACCGGCGACGACACCGCGCTGGCCGGGATCGGACGCCTCGTCGCCGATGCGCAGGCATCGTCGTCACGGGCCCAACGACTCGCCGATACCGCGGCCGGGTGGCTGTTCTGGTTCGCACTCGGCGCCGCGGTCCTCACCGCGATCGCCTGGACCGCGGTCGGATCGCCCGACGAGGCGGTCGTTCGCGTGATCACGGTGCTGGTCATCGCATGCCCCCACGCGTTGGGACTCGCGATCCCGCTCGTCGTCTCCATCGCCACAGAGCGGGCCGCGCGCGCCGGGGTCCTGATCAAGGACAGGCTCGCCCTCGAGTCGATGCGCAACGTCGACGCCGTGCTCTTCGACAAGACCGGCACCCTGACGAAGGGAGAACCGACCGTCCTCGAGCTCGAACCGGCTCCCGGGCAGGACCGGCGTCGAGTGCTGACCCTCGCGGCCGCCGCGGAGGCGGGCAGTGAGCATCCGCTGGCCTCGGCGATCGTGCGGGCCGCTCGAGATGAGGGAATCGATCTGCCCGTCGCACAGGACTTCTCCTCGTCGCCTGCGGTGGGGGTGTCTGCATCCGTCGACGGCCACGGGGTCCGGGTGGGTGGACCCAACCTGCTCGCCGAGCGCGGCCTCGACGAACTGCCCGTCGCGTCGTCGTGGCGGGAGCAGGGGGCGATCATCCTGCACGTGCTCGTCGACGATCGTGTCGTGGGGGCGTTCCGGCTCGCCGACGAGGTGCGTCCGGAGTCGCGTGTGGCCGTGGACGAACTCCACGCTCTCGACGTGCAGGTCGTGATGATCACCGGCGACGCGCAGGCGGTGGCCGACGATGTCGCCGGCCGGTTGGGCATCGACCGGGTGTACGCCGGGGTCCGACCCGAGGACAAGGCCGCCATCGTCGCGGACCTGCAGCACGAAGGTCGTCGCGTCGCGATGGTCGGCGACGGCGTCAACGACGCCCCCGCACTCGCGCAGGCCGACGTCGGGATCGCGATCGGTGCCGGCACCGACGTGGCCATCGGCTCGGCCGGCGTCATCCTCGCCTCCTCTGATCCGCGATCGGTCCTGTCGGTCATCGAGCTGTCGCGTGCCGGCTATCGGAAGATGGCGCAGAACCTCTGGTGGGCAGCAGGTTACAACCTCATCTCGGTGCCGTTGGCGGCCGGGATCCTGGCGCCGATCGGGTTCGTCCTGCCCATGAGTGTCGGCGCGATCCTGATGTCCGCCTCGACGGTGGTCGTGGCGTTGAACGCACAGCTGCTGCGTCGACTCGATCTGCGTCCCGGTTCCATCCGAAACCGATCCGGGCGCAGGTAGGGCAGCGCTACAAGATTCGCGTAGCGCAGTACTCGCGAAACCGCGGCGTGAAACCGCTGGACTGGGAGCACAGCACAGTCCACGGCGCCCGCCGGGGCGCCGAGAGGGAGAAGAAGAGATGGTGACCATGCATGTCGCCGCGGCGGTCGGGACGCAGGATCGCGATCGCATCGAACCCGTGGTGGGCGAGAACTACTGGACCCCGGGCGACCCGGACTTCGGGACGGCGTCGGCACCCCGATTCGCGTTCGCCGACCCGCACGCCGCCGGCCTGTTCCACGCCGAGGACCTGTCGCGGGAGGCCGGTGACCGCATCGCCGTCCACAACCGTGGTGTGCACGACGTGGCTGCCGTGGTCCTGCTCGAGGATGGCCGGTCGTATGTCGAACTCTTGCCTCCCGGTTCGGAAATCGCTCTGCCGGAGGCGGATTCGCTCACCTACCTCCAGGCCCCCCGCACCGCTGACGGCCGGCCGGTTCTGTACGGCGCGGTGTGGGTGCGCGACGGGCGGGTGATGCCGGTGACGGTTCCGATCCCCACCCGCCGCGAGTTCCTCGACCAGCGATATCTCACCCCGTGGAGCGCGGAGTGGAACGGCGGTGTCTCCGGTCGGCACATGCTCGATGCCGCGGCGGCCGGTGTCTCGTACCAGTACCGGACGGGCGGTTCGACGTTCGTCGTACGCAACGCGGGCAGCGACTGGATCGGGGTGGTCCATCGGTCCGGCACGGAGTTCACCTTCGTCGAATGCCCACCGGGTGGGCGTGCCGTCTTCGAACTCTCCCCGCAGTCCGCCCGCGCTGAGGTGTTCTCGGTCGTCGGTCGCCGGGGCGGCGGCACGGCCGGGCACGCCCCGTACATGTCGAGGTCGGGAACCGTGCATCCCGGTTGGGCGGGTCGGCCGGGGGAAGTCACCGCCTACGGTTCGGTCGTCGTCATGCTCGGCGCGCCGGTGTACAGCGCGCTGCCGAAACGCAATCTGTACCTTGCGTTCTCGGATCGGCGGCCCTTCGAGGCTCGCTTCGCTCGCACCTCAGGGAGCAGGGGGCCGAGCCGCCGGGAGCGAAGCGAGCGGGGCGAATGTGCGAGCCGCCGGGAGCAGGGCGCGCGTCCCTGCCGCGGGTTCCGTCGATGAGGTGGATCAGCCGACGTGGCGGCGCAGCTTGGCGGAGAGCCGCGGGGTGAGGTCCCCGTCGGCGTCGACGCGCTCCTCGACGTAGGCGAGGTCGCCGTCGGCGACGAGTCCGTACAGCCGTTTGGCGCCGCCGGTGCGTTGACCTGATTCTGCCTTGATGACGACGTCGGTGGCGAGTTCCCAGGTGGTCTGATTCAGGGGAGTGCCGTAGAAGAGTTCGATCGAGCCCTCGGCGTGGGCGAGGAGCAATTCGATGGTGTCGTCCTCACCGATCCGCCAGAACCCGGACTCGCGGAGGTCGGGCCGCTGGTAGGCAGCATCGTCGTCGATCACCCACGAGCGGGACTCCCAGGTGAGGAAGTTCTGGCCGTCGTGGGACACGACGATCTGCTGAGCGAAGTGATAGTCGGTGTCCGTCTGGGGATCGTGGCCTTCGCCCTCGCCACGCCACACGCCGACGAGCGGCAGGAGTGCGAGGAGGCCGGGATGCAGGTCCGCGCCGAGGCGGAGGTTCGCGGTGTCGGCCGGGAGCGGCAGATCATCCCATGTGGGGACGTTGCGTTCACGGCTGCCGGACTCCACCGCCCGGGCCTCGGCCTGACTGATCGCCTCGTCGCCCGACCGGCGGGCTTCGGCGGCGAACCCGTCACCGGATGACTCCGCGCCGGCGGGGCCGTCCGCGGCCGGATCTCCGGGTGAGGACGTCACGACTCGTCGGTCACCAGACGGTACAGGGTGTAGACACCGAACCAGGTGATCAGCACGGCGGCCAGGATCAGCAGGATTTCGAAGAAGAGGACCACGAGGGAAATTCTAACCCCGGCGTGGTCAGGGCGCCGTCGAGGGGTGGGCCCTTCGTGACGGTCGCAGGCTCCCTCCTCAGGGGGCGGCGGTGGCGGTCGCAGGCTCCCTCCTCAGGGGGCGGTGACGGTCGCGGGCTCCCTCGTCAGGGCGGTGAGAACGAGACAGCCCGGTCACCGCGGGTGCGGTGACCGGGCTGCCGGGTCGAGCGTGGCGTCACTTCGAGACGGTGATGTCCTTCTCGTGGATGCCGGGGCCCTCGGGACTGATCGTCACGTCGCCGTTGCCCACCGCGGACAGGGCGCGCAGCGTCCAGGTGCCGGGGGCGGCGAAGAAACGGAAGTCGCCGGTGGGCGATGCCACGACCTCGGCGGTGAACTCACCGGTCGAGTCGAGCAGACGCACGAAGGCGCCGGCGACGGGCGAACCCGAGCCGTCGGTGACCTGTCCGGTCAGGACGGTCTCCTTCTCCACGTCGACGCCAGCGGGCAGCTTCTGTCCCTGCTTGGGTGCAGCACACATATTCTCTTACTTTCCTTCTCCGAGTTCGATCGGGACGCCGATCAGCGAGCCGTACTCGGTCCAGCTGCCGTCGTAGTTCTTGACGTTCTGCTGGCCGAGCAGTTCCTTCAGCACGAACCAGGTGTGGCTCGACCGCTCGCCGATGCGGCAGTACGCGATGGTGTCCTTCGAGCCGTCGAGTCCCGCCTCGCCGTAGAGCTCCTTGAGCTCCTCGTCGGACTTGAAGGTGCCGTCCTCGTTGGCGGCCTTGCTCCACGGCACGTTGATCGCGCTCGGGATGTGACCGGGACGCTGGCTCTGCTCCTGCGGGAGGTGGGCCGGCGCGAGGATCTTGCCGGAGAACTCGTCCGGGCTGCGCACGTCGACGAGGTTCTTGGTGCCGATGGCGTCGACGACCTCATCGCGGAACGCGCGGATGCTGACATCCGGCTCGCCGGCCTTGTAGGTCGTGGCGGGACGGCTGACGGCGTCGCTGGACAGCGGGCGACCGTCGAGTTCCCACTTCTTGCGGCCGCCGTCGAGGAGCTTGACGTCGTTGTGGCCGTACAGCTTGAAGTACCAGTAGGCGTATGCAGCGAACCAGTTGTTGTTGCCGCCGTAGAGGATCACGGTGTCGTCGTTCGCGATCCCGCGCTCGGAGAGCAGCTTGCCGAACTGTTCGGCATCGACGAAGTCGCGGCGGACCGGATCCTGCAGGTCGGTCTTCCAGTCGAGCTTGACGGCGCCGGCGATGTGCCCGCCGTCGTAGGCCGAGGTGTCCTCGTCGACCTCGACGAAGACGGTCTTGTCGGCATTGAGGTTCTGCTCAGCCCATTCGGTGCTGACCAGGACGTCGGAACGTGCCATGGCGGTGTCCTTTCGGAGTGGATCGGTGATGGTCGTCGAACAGATGGAGATGGTGGAGACGGAGAGGCGCGAGAAGGATGCCCGCGTCTCGGGGAGATGAGCACGGGTGACGGCGCATGGGAACGAGGTCGCAGACCTCGGTGGAGACGCCCCCGTTCTCATCGACGGTGTGGGCGGACCGGCTGCTCACGCAGCACGGGTTGGTCACACCGTCAACGGCGAGTGCGACAACAGCAGTCGGCGACACGACAGAAGTCGATCGCCCGGCGTCGTGTGAGCAAGTACTCACGGCGCTGCTGCATGCCCACGAGGGTACAACAGAGCGGATCGAGCCCCCAACGGCCGGGGTGCTTTGCCGCCGAGGCCGGGAGAACACGGTCTGAACTGCTCAGAAGCGGTCGAGGCGCACCGATGCCGGACCGGAGTCGCCGACCAGTTGGACGTCCCCGCCGAAACTCTCCGCGCGATCGGGTTCGACATCCCAGGCCATCGGCAGGCGCGGGAGCGTCAGGCTGAACCGATCGAGCACCGCGGCGCGGACTTCCGCCGGGACCTCGGCGTCGACGTGGCGTTCGGGGCCGGTGTAGAAGCCGGTCGCCCGGATGTCCAGTGCGCCGTCGACGACGGAGAGGTCGACGGACACACTCACCCGCACCTTGGGGCCGTCGTAGGACGACGCCGACGGCGGGTCGGCGGGATCGAGCCCGTCGCCCGGCGGCAGTGCGACCGTGCCGGTGAGCACCACGCCGCTCTCGCGACTGACGATGCCGTCCTGGGGCCCGCCCGCGCCCGCCGTGTCGTCCGGTCCCGGGGTGCTGACGGTCAGGTCGACGATGCGCAGATACCGGGCCAGGGTGACGGCATCGAGGCGGGTGTACGCCGAGATCGAGCCGGTGTGGAGAACATCACTCGCCGAGAATCCGCTGCCGTCGGCCACGTCGAACGGGCCGAGAGAAGCACCCAGCTCACCGCGGCAGACTCCGCGGGCGGGCGGACACCCGGGTAGTTCGACGCCGCGGGCGGCGATCGTGGCCCCGTCGAAGTGACCGGCGGACGACTGCGGGGTGAACGGGAAACCCGCGATGGTGACCTCGGGATCGAAAGTCACGCGGGGGGATTGGGCGAGGGCGCGGGAGAACTGATGCTCCCCGCGAACGGCGGCCCCGACGTCGACGCCGAGCGCGACCCCCGCGGCGGCCAGGGCGGCGACCACACCGATGACGAGCACTTTCCGGATGCGCGGCATGCTCGGCCGATCACCCTCCCCGTCGTGGTCATCCGGCGGTCGTGGTCGCCTTGTTAACAGGTGAGCGCGCCGGTGGCGCTATTCTGTCACCTATCTCGCACACGTTGGTAAGGCGGCGTAAACAATCGCCGAGCCACGCGCGGGTGGCGTTCACGTCGTGGTGAGCGATCTGGATGGTCCGGGACGGGGACGAACGAGATCGGAGTGCTGGGTGGATCTCTTGTTGTTGACGGCCGACCCGAATCCGGAGTCGGTCTTGCCGTCGTTGTCGCTGCTCGCGCACACGGTGCGGACCGCTCCGACCGAGGTGTCGTCACTCATGGAGGCGGGGAACGCCGATGTGGCGCTGGTCGATGCCCGCGCCGACCTGGCGGCGGCCCGCGGGCTGTGCCGCCTGTTGGGCAGCACCGGCTCCTCGGTGCCGGTCGCGGCGGTGCTGACCGAGGGCGGGCTGGTCGCGGTCAACGCGGACTGGGGCATCGACGAATTCCTGCTGCCGGGTACCGGTCCGGCCGAACTCGATGCCCGGTTGCGCCTGCTCGTGGTTCGAACCCGGGGGGTTGCTGCGGAGGAGTCCTCGGGCAAGGTCACGCTGGGGGAACTCGTCATCGACGAGGGGACCTACACCGCACGCCTGCGCGGACGTCCGCTCGACCTGACCTATAAGGAGTTCGAGCTCCTGAAGTACTTGGCGCAGAATGCGGGTCGCGTGTTCACGCGCGCCCAGCTGCTCCAGGAGGTGTGGGGGTACGACTTCTTCGGCGGCACCCGCACCGTCGACGTCCATGTCCGTCGACTCCGCGCCAAACTCGGCAGCGAGCACGAGTCGCTGATCGGGACCGTCCGCAACGTCGGATACAAGGCCGTTCGTCCGACGCGTGGCCGGGCGCCCGCGGCCGACGCCGACCTGTCCGAGGACGCCTCCGGTCCCGATGCGGTCGGCACCGATGACTTCGACGACGCGCTCGACGGTCCCGATCCGTTCGACGAGGAGTTCAGTGCCAGTGCCGGGAACTGAGTACCCGCAGGTGCGTCGAGGCGCACTGCCCGACGACGTCGCTGAATTCGCTCACCGTTTGGTGCGCGAGGCGAACGACGCCGATGGTGTCGCCCCGCTCTCGGAGGGGGCGGTCGCCGCGATCGACGCCCCCGAGGGCTCGCCGATCGTGCACGTCAGGTCGAAGGCGGGGTACGCCGTCATCGTCCCCGGTCGCGACGGCGAGCCGGCGATGATCGAGGCGGTTGTCGACCCGGCGCACCGACGGGAGGGACATGGCCGGGCGCTGCTCGACGCGGCGTTCGGGGCCGCGCCCGAATCGGGGTCGGGGGTCCGGGTGTGGGCTCATGGGGATCTGCCTGGTGCGGTGGCGCTCGCCGCGGCGATGGGGCTGACGAAACGTCGCGAACTGCTGCAGCTGCGCCGCCCGGTCGGACCCGGCCACGAACTCCCCGAACTCGTCGTCGACCCGACGGTCGACCTGCGGACCTATGCCGGACCGGCCGATGACGCCGAGATCCTGCGGGTGAACAACGCGGCCTTCGACTGGCATCCCGAGCAGGGTGGCTGGTCGCCGGAGCAGATCCGTGAACGGGTTGCCGCCGACTGGTTCGATCCGGCGGGTTTGTTCCTCGCCTTCGACCGTGCCGGCGACGGATCGGGCGGGGGAGATGGCAAGCTCCTCGGGTTCCACTGGACGAAGCGGCACGACGCGGACCTCGGCGAGGTGTACATCGTCGGCGTCGATCCTGCGGCGCAGGGTCGCGGACTGGGTCGGTTGTTGACGCTCGCCGGCCTGCATCACCTTGCGCGCGAGGGCGTCTCGGAGATCAACCTCTACGTGGAGGGTGACAACGTCGCCGCGCTGCACACCTACGAGCGCCTCGGGTTCACCCGATACGCCGTCGACGTCGCCTACGGCTGAGGCTGCCCGAGTGCGGCGCCGATGGCGTCGACGACGTCGCCGATGTGGGGCTCGCGAACCACGGACAGGTGATTGCACTCGAGACGGAGGACGTCGACGTCCCCGGTCACGATGTGCCGCCGCCACACCGAAGGGTCGTCACGATTCTCGCTGCCCTGCACCACGAGCGCGCGACCGGTGTACGGGCGGGGGCGGTGCAGCCGCGCCACCCGGACACCGAGTTCCTCGAGTGCCTGCGCGTCGGCGGTCGGCGAGGTTCTCACCACGCCGGCGAGTGGAACCCGAATTCGTCGGCGCCACAGTTCTTTTCGGGGTAGCGGTTCATATGTGGTGGTCGTCGTGAGAGACGGGTCGGCGCGCTTGGCGCGATGCAGCACCCGCGGTGGGACGAACGTGTCCACCACGACGACCAGATCGACACGGTGCCCGTCGGCCTCGAGGCGTCGCGCGGCCGCCGGTCGTCGGGCAGGCCACCGGGCGGTCTCGCCGGTGGGGCGAGGGCAGGAGCCCGCCCCGGGTGTGCGGGCCGATTCGCGCGAGCCCGACGATCCGTCCTGTAGCCAGGTGCCCAAGTCTCGAATGTCGGGTTACGCAGATCACGTACGATCACGCCTGGGCAGGTCGCACCCCGTCTGCCTTGGCCAGTTCACCTGTCGTTCATCTTTTGGAGGGGATCAGTCCACCACGCCCCCATAGCTTTCCATTCGGACACTCCGGAACCGACGCCAGTCGGTGCGGGGAACGCGAACGGAAAGGCAACACCAGCGGTGAAAATCAATCGGAACGGCGCCCTGGCGTCGGTGTCGGCGATCGCGGCACTGACACTCGTCACGGCGTGCGGCGGTGGGGGAAGCGAACAGACTGTCAGCGGCGAGGGCTCGACCGCGCAGCAGAAGGCCATGGAGCACTTCAGCCAGGTCCTCACCGACAACAGCGACATCGTGCTCGACTACACCGGCAGCGGCTCGGGCGACGGCATCAAGAAGTTCATCGCGGGCGACGTCGACTTCGCCGGCTCGGACTCGGCCCTCAAGGACGACGAGGTCACCGACGCCACCGCACGTTGCAACGGCAACGCCCCCTGGCACCTCCCGCTGGTCGTCGGCCCCGTCGCGGTCGCCTACAACCTCGACGGTGTCGAGGACCTCAAGCTCAACCCCAGCGTCATCGCGCAGATCTTCAACGGCAAGATCACCACCTGGAACGATCCCAAGATCGCCGCGCTGAACCCCGGTGTGTCGCTGCCCACCACCGACATCGTCCCCGTCTACCGCTCGGACAGCTCGGGTACCACCGACAACTTCCAACGCTTCCTGGAGAACGCGGCTCCGGCTGACTGGCCGTACGAGCACAGCAAGGAATTCGCGCCCAAGGGTGTCGGTTCCGGTGCCTCGAAGTCGACCGGCGTCGGCGACACCGTCAGCAAGACCCCCGGTTCGATCACCTATGTCGAGTGGGGCTTCGCCACCGAGAACGACCTCGGTGTCGCCCAGGTCGACTTCGGTGCCGGTCCGGTCACGCTGAACGCGGAGAGCGCGGGCAACGCCCTCGAGTCGCTCGCCTTCGCCGATCCGGCCAGCAAGGACCTCGTCGTCGACACCGACGCCCTGTTCGCCTCGAAGGCTCCGGGCGCCTACCCGCTGCTGCTCACCCCGTACTCGATCGTCTGCTCGGCGGGCTACGAGGACGAGGCCACCAGCCAGACGCTGAAGGACGCGTTCACCGCGGTCCTGAACGACGGCCAGGCCGGCCTCGAGGAGATCGGCTACGTGCCGGTGCCCGACGCCTTCAAGACCAAGCTGCAGGGGACCATCGACTCGCTGTCCGGTGGGTCCGGAAACGCCTGATCAATCCCCTCTGATCACGTGCGCGGGGCCGCCTCGGTTGCGGCCCCGCGCGTGTGGTTGACACACTGACACGACATTTCGCGTGTCCACGAGACGGCGGGAAGTGGCCCCAATGACCAGAGCCGAATCACAAGAAGGACGCATGACCTCGCTGAGCAAAGAGGGTGGCGCGATCCCGCCGGACACCGGCGAAGTCCAGGCCCCCGGGTCATCGCCCGACCAACCCGGATCCTCGCTCCACGCGGCCGCGCATCACCGCGTCGCCGATCGGGTGTTCCGCACCCTGGCCGTCGGCTCGGGATTCGTGGTCTCGATCGTCATCGCGCTGATCGCACTCTTCCTTCTCGCACAGGCGATTCCGTCGCTGGCGCAGAACGAGGAGAACTTCTTCACCTACACCGGGCAGTGGATCACCAGCGGAGATCAGCTCGCCTTCGGTATCCCCCAGCTGTTCTACGCAACGGTCGTGGTGTCGGTCATCGCGTTGCTGATCGCCATGCCGGTGGCCCTGGGTATCTCGATCTTCCTCACCGAGTACGCGCCGAAGCGGTTCGTCGGCCCGATCACCTACACCGTCGACCTCCTCGCCGCGGTGCCGTCCATCGTCTACGGCCTCTGGGGCATCCTCGTGCTCGGCCCGGCGCTGGTGCCGGTGAACGAGTGGCTGGTCGGCAATCTCGGCTTCCTGCCGTTCTTCCAGGAGCCCACCCAGATCGCGAACATGAGCACCGGCGGCACGCTGCTGACCGCAGGCATCGTTCTTGCGGTCATGATCCTGCCGATCATCACCGCGGTCACGCGCGAGGTCTTCATGCAGACCCCCAAGGGTCATCGTGAGGCCGCGCTCGCCCTGGGCGCCACCAAGTTCGAGGTCGTCAAGGTCGCCGTGCTGCCCTTCGGGTTCTCCGGCTACATCTCCGGTTCGATGCTCGGCCTGGGTCGCGCGCTCGGCGAGACGATGGCGCTGCTGCTCATCATCTCGACCGTCGGACCGATGAACTTCAACCTCATGGAGAGCGGCGAGACCTTCGCGACCAAGATCGCCAACAACGCGGCGGAATTCGATTCGCCCGCCAAGACCGGCGCCTACATCTCGGCCGGCCTGACCCTGTTCGTCCTGACCTTCATCGTCAACGCCGCCGCCCGCGCGGTCGTCGCCGGAAAGAAGTGACCATGTCTGTGACCACGACTACTTCCGCGGCCGATCCGGTCAAGAAGCCCTCCGGCTTCACCCCGATGTCCGGGCGTCGGCGTTTCACCGACGGGACCGTCCGCGTCGCCGTCATGGCCGCCCTGCTGCTGGCGCTGGTTCCCCTGCTCTGGTTGGTCTTCACGCTGGTGTCGCGGGGTATCGAGACGATCATCGACATCGACTGGTGGACCCAGGCCGAGCGACGCGGCGGCGCCGCCAACGCGATCGTCGGCACGCTGATGCAGACCGCCCTCGCGGCAGTCATCTCCATCCCGCTCGGCATCTTCGTCGCCATCTATCTGGTGGAGTACGCGACGAAGAAATCGCTCCTCGCGCGTGTCACCACGTTCATGGTCGACATCCTCTCGGGTGTGCCCTCGATCGTCGCCGCGCTGTTCGTCTACGCGGTGTGGCGCACCACCCTCGGATTGCCCCGCTCGGGATTCGTGGTCGCGATCGCGCTGGTCTTGCTGATGGTCCCGCTCGTGGTGCGCGCCACCGAGGAGATGCTGAAGATCGTCCCGCAGGACCTTCGCGAGGCGTCGTACGCCCTGGGTATCCCGAAGTGGAAGACGATCGTGAAGATCGTCCTGCCGACGGCCCTGTCGGGCATCGTCACCGGCGTGATGCTGGCCATCGCCCGGGTCATGGGCGAATCGGCGCCGGTCCTCATCCTCGTCGGTGCCACACGCGCGATGAACTGGAATCCCTTCGACGGCAATCAGCAGTCGCTGCCGTTGATGATGGTGCAGCAGTACAACAACGGACCGGGCGCCTTCGATCAGGTGTGGGGCGCGGCGCTGACATTGGTGATCCTCGTTGCCATCGTCTACTTCGGCGCCAAGGCGGTGTCGAAGATCTTCGCCCCCAAGACTTCCTGACCTCCCACCCTTCTCGGGTCATCTTTTCCAGAACGGACCAATGACATGGCAAAGCGCCTCGACATCAAAGACCTGAACATCTATTACGGCGACTTTCACGCGGTCAAGGACGTCACCCTCGAGGTGCCGCCGCGCTGCATCACCGCGTTCATCGGCCCGTCGGGCTGCGGTAAGTCGACCGTGCTCCGGACCCTCAACCGGATGCACGAGGTCACCCCGGGTGCCTACGCCAAGGGCAGCGTGCTGCTCGACGGCGAGGACATCTACGGCAAGACCGTGGACCCGGTGAGCGTGCGCGCGACCATCGGCATGGTGTTCCAGCGGCCGAACCCGTTCCCGACGATGTCGATCCGCGACAACGTCGTCGCCGGCCTGCGTCTGCAGGGTGTGCGGAACCGATCACAGCTCGACGACGTCGCCGAGAAGAGCCTGCGCGGCGCCAACCTCTGGGAAGAGGTCAAGGATCGCCTCGACAAGCCGGGCGGCGGACTGTCGGGTGGTCAGCAGCAGCGTCTGTGCATCGCCCGCGCCATCGCGGTCTCTCCCGACGTCCTGCTCATGGACGAGCCGTGTTCGGCGCTCGACCCGATCTCGACGCTGGCCATCGAGGACCTGATGGGTGAACTCAAGAAGGAGTACACCATCGTCATCGTGACCCACAACATGCAGCAGGCCGCTCGCGTCAGCGACCAGACCGCGTTCTTCAACCTCGAGGCGGTCGGCCAGCCGGGACAGCTCGTCGAGATCAACGACACCGAGACGATGTTCTCGAACCCGACGAAGAAGGAGACCGAGGACTACATCTCGGGTCGCTTCGGCTGAGCCTCCGCGCGCGAACAGGCCCGCTCACCCGTCCGGGGGAGCGGGCCTCGTCGTGCCTGGGTTGTAGTGTCGGGGTGTCACATGTTGAGCAGCAGGATCACCAGCAGGGCGACCAGCGACGCGGTCACACCCAGGTACGCCAGGATCTTGCGGCGGTGGGCGGCAGCCTCTGCGTCCTCGTCGGTCACCGCATTGAAATCGGGCTCGGTCGGATAGTGCTGGGCCATGTCGCCACCCTAACGACGACCTCGGCGCGTGTGAAATCTTCCCGACCTCGTTGGGGCTCAGATATTCACGGACATGAAAAAAGGCCGAGATTCAGTGTCGGAAACTGAATTCTCGGCCTCTTTCGGTGTGGCCCTCGCTCGATGTTCAGCACCGAGCGAGAGAAATCACCCCACGCTCTGGAACTGCTCCGGGGTCTTGCCCGTCGCGGTGAACACCACGCGGCGCCCGATGAGTACGGCGTGGTCGGCGAACCGCTCGTAGTAGCGGCCGAGCAGGGTCACGTCCACCGCGGCGGCGACGCCGTGCTTCCATTCGCGGTCCATCAGGACGGTGAACAGGTGGCGGTGGAGGTCGTCCATCGCGTCGTCGTCTTCCTGGAGACGAAGGGCGGCCTGCGGGTCGCTGGTCACGAGGACCTCATGTGCGTTCTTGGCCAGGGTGACGGCCAGGCGGCCCATCTCGGCGAAGTAGCCGTTGACCTCCTCCGGCAGTGCCTTGGCGGGATGTCGGCGCCGGGCGACCTTGGCGACGTGCAGCGCCAGAGCACCCATCCGATCGGCGTCGGCGACGATCTGGAATCCACTCACGACTCCACGCAGGTCACCGGCGACCGGGGCCTGCAGGGCGAGGAGCGCGAAGGACTGTTCCTCCGCGCGAGCCGTCAGCCGGCTCATCCGGTCGGTGTCCCCGATGACCTCTTCGGCGATGGCGAGATCGGCCTGCAGCAGTGCCTGCGTGGCGCGCGCCATCGCGGTGCCGGCGAGTTCGCACATCTCACCCAATACCGAGGTCAGCGCCTCGAGTTGCTCTTGATAGGCGGTACGCATGGTCCCAGGATACGTGCGTGATCACTCCAGGCCGACTCCGACCGATGAACGTCCAGTGAACGTCGGGTGCAGATCCGTCCACCTGCGAGTGCACCGACACCCTGAGATCACGTGCAGGTGGTGTCGCCCGCGTTCGTGATGGCCAGGTCGTTGGGCAGATTGCCGGTGTTCTCCGCAGGTGCGAGCTGGTTCGCCGTCAGGGTCGCCCCGGAGGCCGGTACCGACTCCAGGGAGCCGGTGAAATCCGCACCGACGATGAGCTCGACACCCGACTTGACCGTGCGGTCGAGCTGGATGCTCGCGTTCGGGAACATCTCGGCCAGCGTCGCGGCGGCGTCGCGCTGTCCCGGCCCGTAGCGCACGACGGTGTCGTCGCGGTTCTCCGAGGCATCGGCGACACCCCGAACGTCGAAACCGTACGGCGTGAGCTGCTCGGACACCTCGGTGGCGAGGCCCGTCTGGCCCGTGCCGTTGAGAACCCGGACGCCGACATTGCCGGGGTTCTGGGCGGTCGCGGTCACGGGTCCGGGAGCACTGGCGTTCGAGTCGGTACTCGGTGCGCCGGGAGTCGTCGGCGCCTTCGACGACGACGGCGGCTTCTTACGCGCCTGCTCGCCGGGGAGTGGCAGGTCGTCGATGATGGCGTCGAAGATCGCGTCGATGTCGCTGGTGCGCGGGATCTCGTTGTTGGCGCCGTCGGTGGAGGTACCCGACGTCGGGATCGTCAGGAACGAGACGCGGCCGGCCTCGATGCCCTGCATCGACTCGGCCAGGTTGATGAGCGACTGGGTGTCGACGCCGTCGACGTAGCTGTATTCGATGAACGTGTTGACGATCCCGTTGAGTTTGTTGGGGTTCGACAGCACATTGCCCGACAGGCTCGACCGCAACAGCGACGACATGAAGAGCTGCTGGCGTTTGATCCGGCCGTAGTCGCCGTTGCCCTCCGTGCTGATGTTGCGGGCGCGCACGTAATTCAGCGCACGGCGGCCGGTCAGCTTCTGCTTGCCCGGCTTGCGCAGGATCTGGCCGATCTCGTAGTCGTAGAGCGGCACCGTCGAGCAGACCTCGACGCCGCCGATCGCGCGGACCACCTTCTCGAAGCCGACGAAGTCCATCCCGATGAAGTGGTTGATGTTCAAACCGCTCATCGCGGTGATCACGCGCACGAGACACTGCGGGCCGCCCGCGGCGTAGACGCCATTGAGTTTCACGTCGTAAGCCGGTTGCATCTCGGCGCCATAGGCGCCGGTCGTGTTGTCCCAGGCGCGGCAGGCCGGCTGGTCGACCTGCAGGTCTCGCGGGAACGACACCGCGACGACGCGACTGCGGTTGGCCGGGATGTTCACCAGGATGACGGTGTCCGAACGGGCGCCCTCGGCGTCGGCGGTGGTGCCGGCGCCGACCCTGGAGTTCTGGCCACCGCGGGTGTCGGTACCGACGATGAGGTACGTCTCGTCGCCGTACTGGGCGTCCTTGTTCCGAATGTTCTGGTCATCGGGGTCGACGGCGGTGACGTTCCGCCAGTTGCCGTTCCACGACTGCAGGTAACCCCAGACGAAGCCGGTGCCCACCAGTGCGAGCACGCACGCGATGGCGACCAGGATGCGTCCGGTCGCGGCGGTCTTGCGCAGCATCGCGCGCTGCCGGTCCTCGTCGCGTCCGGGATGGCGCCGAGGCGCCGAGCGCAGGGCGAGGGGTTCGGTGAGGTCGGGTGTGCGTTCCAGCGGGGGCTGGGCCGGCGGTCCGGCCGGGCCGCCGGCGACCGGCTCCTGCGCGCGGGATTCCTCGATCACCCGCTGCTCGGTGGCGCGATCGGACAGGTCGGGCGCGGCGTCGCCGACGGTGGGGATCTTCTGGGTGACCTCGTTGTCGAAACGATGGACGGTCGTCGGGCGGTCGTCGGGCGCCGGCTGCGGAGCTGCGGGGACCCGCCCGCCCGGGGCCGACGGTGGCGTGGCATTTCCGCCGAACGGCGGTCCGGTGCGGCGAGACCGCCCGCGGGTCGACGACGGGGGCTCGGACGTCCGCGACTCCGGGCGCGGCGGAGTAGCGCGGCGGGTGCCGGACCGGCCGGAGCCGGCGGGGGGCTCCGACGGTGACGACTCCTCCGCGTTCATCTGCTCCATGAGCTGGCGAACCGTCAGGCGAGTGCGTCCCCGGACGAAGCGATCTGCCGAGCGTGGCTCGCGGAGGCTGGGGTGCGCCGGGGGAGGGGAGCCCGGGTCGGTGGAACCGGGCGCATCCGGACCGGGGACGGGCTCGAAGTCGTCGCGGGAGCGTCCGGCGCGTCGACCACGACGAGAGCGACCGGCGTCGCCCACCTCGGGGTCGTCCGGGCCCGGTGTCCTACGACTCAATGCACGTTCCTCATGCCCCGTGGTCGTGTCGCGGAGTCACCGCGGATCGGGGCTCGACCAGCGCGGTGCGCACAGAATGGAGGCCCCGGCGGCCGGGACCTCCGCGCAATAGTACTGATCCCACCTGAGAAAGCGTCTCAGCCGGGCACCGGTTGTGACGGTTTTCGCAATCCGGTTCAACCGCCGGAGTGCATGATCTCGGCGCCTGCGGGGATCACGTCCTCGTCGGGGTCGTCGAGCCAGCCGTCCGGCAGCGCGACCTTCGCCGGCGAACCCTGCCGGCCGCGCGGGCCGTGACCGTCGGAGGGGAACGGCGCGTCGGCCGGCAGCTCGGCGAGCAGTTCACGTAGTTCGTCGACGCTGCCGACGAGCGCCATCCGCCGCCGGATCTCCGAGCCGGCCGGGAAACCGCGGAGGTACCAGGCGACGTGCTTGCGGATCTCGCGGCAACCCTTCATCTCACCGTGGTGATCGACGAGGAGCTGGCAGTGCCGGACCATGATGTCGGCGACCTCGCCCAGGTTCGGCGGCGCCGGAGCGTCGAAACCGCCGAGTTCGGCGGCGAGTTCGGCGAACAGCCAGGGCCGGCCGAGGCAACCGCGGCCGACGACGACGCCGTCGCAGCCGGTCCGGCGCATCATCGCGACCGCATCGGCGGGTTCGAAGATGTCGCCGTTGCCGAGCACCGGCACGGTGGTGACGTGCTCCTTGAGTCGGGCGATCTCGTCCCAGTCGGCCTCACCGGAGTATCGCTGCGATGCGGTGCGCGCGTGGAGGGCGACGGCCGCGGCACCTTCTTCGGCGGCGATCCGGCCGGCGTCGAGATGGGTGCGGTGATCGTCGTCGATGCCGATCCGGAACTTGACCGTCACCGGGATGTCGGTGCCCTCGGTGGCTCGGACGGCCGCCGCGACGATCTTGCGGAACAGCGTGCGCTTGTAGGGGATCGCCGACCCCCCGCCCTTGCGGGTCACCTTGGGGACCGGGCAGCCGAAGTTCATGTCGATGTGGTCGGCGAGATTCTCGTCGACGATCATCTTCGCGGCTTGGTACGTGTACTCCGGGTCGACGGTGTAGAGCTGCATCGACCGCGGGTTCTCGTCGGGTCCGAAGGTCGTCATGTGCATCGTGACCGGGTGCCGCTCCACGAGCGCGCGCGCCGTGACCATCTCACAGACGTACAGCCCGGAGACGGTTCCGGTGCGGGCGAGCTCGAGTTCGCGGCACAGCGTCCGGAACGCGACGTTGGTGACACCCGCCATCGGGGCCAGTACGACCGGGCTGGCCAGTTCGATGGACCCGATACGCAGTCCCTTCGAGACGCTCGCAAGCTCGCTCCTCAGGGAGCTGGGAAGCGAGCCTTCGGTGGTCGAGGGCGCCGGGTGGCTGTCGACGAGGGTGCTCAGGATGCCTGCTGCTCCCGCTTCTTGGCCTCGCGGGCGAGCGAACGGTCGCGCATCTCCTCGAAGCGGATGGTGTCCTTCTCGAGCTGCTCGAGGAAGGCGGCGAGCTCCTCGCGGGTCTTCTCGCCCTCGCTGCTGAAGTCGTCGCGTTCGAAGACGTTCCACTTACGCAGGACCGGCATGACGACCTCTTCGAGGTGCTGACGCAGGTCGTAGATGCCGTGCTTGGCCATGAGCACGCCGTGGCGACGGAAGTTGGGCATGCCGGCGCCGGGCATCTGGAAGTTGGTCACGATGTCGGTGACGGCACGCAGCGTCTGGTCGGGGGAGATGTCGAAGCCCGCACCGCAGATGTTGCGGTAGAAGATCATGTGCAGGTTCTCGTCGGCCGCGATGCGCTGCAGCATCTTGTCGGCGATCGGGTCGTTGCACGCCTTGCCGGTGTTGCGGTGGCTGACGCGGGTCGCGAGTTCCTGGAAGGTCACGTACGCCACGGAATGCAGCAGACCGAGCTCGTCGGCGTGCTCCTCTAGCTCGTCCACGCGTCCGGCGGCGGCCAGCATCGGGTCGTAACCATTGGTCATGTGGATCATCCGCGCCTCTTCGAGGGCGACGGGATCGACGCCGCGGGTGACCACGAGGTAGTCGCGCATGACGATGCCGTGGCGGTTCTCCTCGGCGGTCCAGCGACCGACCCAGTGGCCCCAGGCGGAGTCCATCGAGAAGTTGTCGGCGATGACACGGTGGTACGACGGCAGGTTGTCCTCGGTGAGGAGGTTCGTGATCATCGCGGCCTTGGCGACCTCGTCGAGCTGCGACTGCTCGGGGTCGTAGTCGACGCCACCCAGGGCGGCGAAGTTACGGCCCTCGTCCCACGGCACGTAGTCGTGCGGGTTCCAGTCCTTGGCGATCTTGAGGTGGCGGTTGACGTTGTCCTCGGCAACCGGGGCCAGCTCCTTGAGTAGCTCGAGTTGCGTCAGGTCGCGTGCCATATAGATGTCCTCCGAACCGTGTCCGCGTGTGTCGTCATTGCGTGTCGTCGTCGTGCGTCGTGTCGATCGATCCGCGTGCGTGGCCGGCGGCCACGACCGTGGTTCGCGACGTCGTCGTGGGGAGGTGCGCACCCCGCCCACCGAACCGTGGTGTGTCGGGCCGGGTCCCCCGCGCCGCCCCGTCGCCACTGGTCAAAGTTCTAGCGTACGGCACGCACACCGGTGTCCCAAGTCCGTCGCCTGGGTGTCGTTCACGCCCGCGCGTCGCGTTACGCGTCCGGCCGGTGGTGTCGGTCACGTCGGTACCGGCGACGCCGGAACCGGTGTTCGCGCAGGTCGGCGGGCCCTCAACCGGAACGTGGACGCGAGGCGAACATCGCGCCCGTCGTCTCCATCCACGCCGTGGCCGGTTCGTCGATGGTGCCCAGTTCGCGTGCCTTCTCACACCAGCGCATCGCCGCGCGCCCGAACTCCATCGGGTTGTAGACGTCCTCTTCGCGACTCCACCGGCCGTCGCCGGCGTAGGTGAGGATGGTGATGTTGGTGGCGGTGATGTGTGTCGAGTCGCCCGGATCGCGCATCGGGTTGTCGACTTCGCAGATGACCCGGCCGGTCGTCGCGTCGACCACATGCCACAACGAGGGGAACCCGGTCATGTGACTGCCGGGGAACGACGTCATCGTCCGCCAGATCCAGGTCCGGATCTCCTCGCGACCGCGCATGGTGCCCAAGGCGTGCTCGATGTAGTCGGCGTCTTCGGTGAACAGTTCGGCATAGCGATCCCAGTCCCGGGTCACGGCGATCTCGGCGACCGTGCGCTGGAACTGTGCGAAGGCCTCGTCGAGCTCTGCCGGGGTGAATTCGGCGGTCGTCGGGGTCGGGTTCTCGGTGGTTTCCATCGCCGACGATCGTAGAGTCCGCACCGATGTGGTCCACCGCGTTTCGCGACAATCGGTACCATTCGTCCCCAGCACAGCCACCGCACACGGATCGGTGAGGACGTCATGTACCAGGTAGGGGACCTGATCGCGGGGTACCGCGTCCTCGACGTGCTCGGACGCGGCGGCATGGGCGAGGTCTATCAGGCCGCGCATCCCCGGCTGCCGCGCGCCGACGCCCTGAAGGTGCTCCGCTCGGTCCACGCCGCGGACCCGGTCTTCCGCGCGCGGTTCGAACGCGAAGCCGACATCGTCGCGCCGCTGCACCATCCCAACATCGTGGCCGTCTACGACCGTGGCGTCTTCGACGAGTTGCTGTGGATCGCGATGGAGTACGTGCCAGGTACCGACGCGGCCCGGATGCTCGCCCGGGAGTCGCCCCTCGACCCCGGTCTCGCGTGCACGATCATCGCCGGGGCGGCGGCGGGTCTGGACGCGGCGCACCGGCGCGGCGTCATGCACCGGGACATCAAACCGGCAAACATCCTCATCACGCCGGGCGCGGACGGCGACACCGACAGCGCCCCGGAGGCCGTCAAGCTCACCGACTTCGGCATCGCCCAGGTCCTCGACGAGGTGACCCACCTGACCGGTACCGGGATCACCATCGGGACCATGCGCTACGCCTCGCCGGAGCAGATCGAGGGGTTGCGCGTCGACGGCCGGAGCGACATCTATTCTCTCGCTGCCACTGCGTACGAACTCCTCACCGGTGCACCGCCGTTCGATTCGCCGTCGCTGCACGGACTGATGACCGCGCACATGCATCACGAACCCCCGTCGGCGAGCGCCCGCAACCGGGCGTTGCCCGCCGGGGTCGACGCCGTGCTCGCGCGGGCGATCGCCAAGGAGCCGGGTCGCCGTCACCCGACGGCGGGGGAGTTCGCCGCCGCGCTCGCCGACGTCTTCGATTCCCGCGCAACGCTCATCGGCCCGGCGATCAGGCCCGAGCCCCCGACGGAGCCCCCGGCCGGGACCCCCGTCGGGCCCGCGCCGGCCGGTCCAAAACCGAGCCCGGGGTTCCGGCACGTCGGCGCCGGCGTCGCGGGGAGCACGGGGTACACGCCACCGCCCGTGCAACCGGGTCCGTTGCAGACCTGGCCACCCGATGACGATGCGACGCAACCCACTTCCGTCCGCCGGCCTCGCCACCTCGCCGCGATCGCCATCGTGGCGGTGCTCGTTGCCGGAATCCTCGGCGCCGGAATCGGTTTCGCACGCATGTCGGCCACCTCCCTGGACACCCCCGATCCCCCGGATGTGGAGGTCACGACCACCGCTGTCGAACTGACCTGGAACGGCGTGGCCGGGGCCACCGACTACGTGGTCACCCAGAACGAGGACGTGATCTATTCCGGGCCCGCCACCGAGTTCACTGCGCCCCGGCCGGTGCCCGGCATGTACACGTATCAGGTCGCCGCGCATGACGGCGGCCGGGTGTCGGACTTCTCCCGGAACTCCGAACAGGTCGATGTCTTCATGACATGGGGCGAGTTGCAGCCCATCGCCGACCTGTACCACGACCTGATCCCGGCCACGCCGTTGAGCACCAACGGCTTCGACGCGATGCGCTGCTGGGGCGAGGACGGCGATCTCGCGTTCTCGTCGAGCAAACGCACCGTGTCGTGTACCCGCGACGCCGACGCCGCGACCGGCGACGACAGCGGGCGGGCGTCGGACCCGGGTGTGGCGGCGTATCAGGTGATCGTCGACACCTACGAGACCCCGGAGGAAGCGGTCGCGGCGGCGAAGGTGACCGCCCACGACCTCCGCGGCGTCGACTACACCACCGCGCAGGGGCACACCGGCACGCTGTACCTGTCGGACAAGCAGCGGGATCAGGGGCAGGCGATCCTCACCTTCGACGACGGCGACCACGCACGGTCGGTGGTGTGGGTGGTCGTCCCGGGTGAGCCCGCCGCCGCAGCCGGCGACGTCCTGAGAAGGCTACCGATCTGATGACTTCACCGACACCCTCGACATCCCTTACCACGACACCGAGTTCGCCACGCCGATTCGGGTCGGGGCCGTGGCTGATCGGGCTGATCGTGCTCGTCGCCGCGGTGGTCGCCGTCGGCGGCTTCGTCGTCGTCCGGTCGGTGACCGCGCCCGACGCGCCGGACACCCCCGGCGGCCTGACCCTGCAGGCGCGACCGGGACGGGTGATCGCGTCGTGGGACCCGGTGTCCGGGGCGTCGGCCTATCAGCTGCTCCGCGGCGACGGTTACGTCGTCCACCAGGGACCCGAGACCTCCGCCGAGGACGTGAGTGTGCCTGCCGGAGAACATGATTACCGGGTCATCGCGATCCGCGCGGGTGTGTACTCCGAGCCCGGGCCCGTGCAGCGGGTCCGGACGGGCGCGAGCTGGGGGGAGTTCGCGCCGCTGGTGGCGCAGTTCCCGGAGCTGCTCCCGCAGGCCCCCGACACCGCGGCGCAGTGGATGAACACCGAGTGCATCCGCCGATACTCCGGCGGCCGCGACGAGGTCGGGCCGTCGGAGACCGGAGCGGGTCAGGTGCGCACCGTGTTCGTCGTCCGATGTGCCGCGGGCTCGGTCGATCGCCCCTTCGGGGTGTTCTGGTTCGCGTCCCGAGATGCGCTGAACGCGGAGTACTCGCGTTCCTCGGAGACGTCGCGGCCGGTGCGATGGCGGCACGGGACGGGGTTGATCGACGAGAACGGACGCGGGGTCTTCAAGATCACCGACGACCCGTCGCGCGAGCTGGCCATGATCGTCGTCCTCGAAACGGATGGACAGGACATTCTGGACATGGTCGACTCGCTGCCGCTCTGAGCCGGGATCATCTGGCATCTCGACGCCGTCACGGCTGTGCCGGAACCGACCCCGCCGGGGTCGTCACGTGCGGCATGATGGCGTGGGGTGCCCACGGGGTCGGGTGCCCGACGTCGAGGGAAGGCGAATCCCATGCAGCGCTTGAGCGGACTGGACGCATCGTTTCTCTACCTCGAGACGCGCTCGCAACTGATGCATGTCATCGGTCTGTTCGAGATCGATCCGAGCACCATGCCGGGCGGCTACCGCTTCGACAAACTCCGCGCCGAGATGGAACGACGCATCGCTGCCATACCCGCGTTCCGGCGGAAACTCGACAACTCGTTGTTCAACATCGACCACCCGGTGTGGATCGAGGACGACGACTTCGACATCGAGCGTCACGTGCACCGGGTCGGCGTGCCGGCCCCCGGCGGCGCCGGCGAGGTCGCCGAACTGTGCGGTCATCTGGCCGGACAGACGCTCGACCGGGGCAAGCCGCTGTGGGAGCTGTGGATCATCGAGGGTCTCGCCGACGGCCGGGTCTGCGCGATGCTGCGCATGCACCACGCCGGGACCGACGGTGTGACGGGCGCCGAGATGCTCGCCCAGATGTGCACGCTCACGCCCGAACCGCCGGATCTCGACGCGGAGAAGGTGGGGGAGTCGGCCGGCCCGTCGTCGCGCGTCGCGATGGCCGCGGGCGGCGCGGTCAAC
The DNA here is from genome assembly GCF_018132775.1 of Gordonia sp. SCSIO 19800. Taxonomy (NCBI): domain Bacteria; kingdom Bacillati; phylum Actinomycetota; class Actinomycetes; order Mycobacteriales; family Gordoniaceae; genus Gordonia; species Gordonia sp. SCSIO 19800. The sequence continues at coordinate 121,063 of NZ_JAGRQM010000017.1, forward strand.
TACTTCGTGCAGCGGCCCCTCGCCATGGCCAAACTGCTCCCCCGCACGTTGAGCGTGCCCGTCGGCTGGTTCCGTCGGGCACAACAGGATTCGGCGATGCCCGCACCGTTTCGTGCCCCACGCACCCGGTTCAACGCACCCATCACCCCGCACCGCAGCATCGCCGTCACCCAGCTCTCGCTCGACGATGTGAAGCGAGTGAAAGACCACTTCGAGGTGAAGCTCAACGACGTCGTGCTCGCGATGGTCGGCGGGGCACTGCGCACCTATCTGCTCGGCCACGACGAGCTCCCCGATCGTCCGCTGGTCGGGATGGTCCCGGTCTCGGTGCACGGCGCCGACGAGAAGGACCTCGTGGTGGAGGGCACCAACAAGGTGACCGGCATGTTCACCCTGCTGTCCTCCGACGAGCCCGACCCGGTCGCGCGGCTGCGGAAGCAGGCAGAGCTGAGCCGGACCTCGAAGGAGCACCACGCCGAGATCGACGCGAACATCCTGCGGTCCTGGGCGCAGTTCGCTCCCGGTACGACACTGTCCACCGCGATGAAGATCTACGGCGACCGCAACTGGGCGTCGGCGCATCCGCCGGTGTTCAACGTCCTGGTGTCCAACGTCGCCGGCCCGGATTTCCCGCTGTACTTCCTCGGCGCGCGCGTGACCGGCGTCTACCCGCTGGGCCCGATCATGCATGGCCTGGGACTCAACATCACGGTCTTCTCCGCCGACGGCAACCTCAACATCGGCATCGTCGGCTGCACCGATCAGACCCCGGACCCGTGGGCCATCGCGAACGCCTTCGACGACGAGATCAAGCAGTTGCTGGCCGCCTGCGACTGATCCGCAAGAACCGCATGCCCCCTGGTCCCGTTCTGCTCCCGGAGCTTGCGGAGGGCGCGACCACCCTGCTCCCTGATCCGAAAGAACGACATAACCATTGCTCCCTGAGGTGCGAGGAGCGATAGCGACGAGCCACGAAGGGCCTGGTGAGACAGGTTGCGGAGCCCTTCGTGGCTCGCTTCGCTCGCACCTCAGGGAGCCGGGGGGGGCGCGCGTCGGGC
>NZ_JAGRQM010000018.1:0-107656 GCF_018132775.1 Gordonia sp. SCSIO 19800
CAGGCAGCTGCTGACCGTCGTCGTGCTGCTTGTCGTCTAACGCCATGCTCATAGATTGTCCTCTCACTGATGAGCACCGGACTTACACAGACCATCTGACACCCCCCGGGAACCACTCGCCGCGGTATTCAAGCTGCGCCCTGGACCTGACGACACGCTGACGTGGACACTGCGCGCTGCACGCGACGGCGAACGACCACCCACCGATCGCGCAGCTCCGGACCTCGTAGCGAAGATCGCCCAACTGGACCCCCCTCCCAAGTCGGCCAACGACGCCGCGAACCGTATTGGCGGCAATCGACAGTCGGCGCTGGCGGCATACGGCGAGTGGAAGAGCGCGGGTGGTTCCGGTTCCGACACCGGTACTCAGAACCAGTACCGGTTGCCCAACGGCCCCGATTCAACACTTTCCACAGATTCAACGCCCTCCTGCCCCACGTGCCGATTCCCCATGTCCTTCCCGGCCGACCTCGCCGCCGGCCAACACATCACCTGCTGCAAGGAGAACTGAACCATGACCGACGACGAAATCCTCGCGAAGGCCAACGACATCGCGAAGCAGCACGACGCCGACCTCGATCTGATCGAGTCGGGAGCGGCGGCCGCCCGACAACTCCTCGCCGACCTCGAGCGGCACCGTGACGAGCAACCCGACAAGCTCGCCGAGATGCGGTCTCAGGCCGACACCGAACGGGACTGGGCCCGCATCAACGAACCGTGGTCATCGACCCTCGGAGCGATCCCCAGCTACCGTGTCGACGGCGAGACAGCCGAACTGCACGGCGTCCTGTCGATGCCCTCGATCGCGGCCAAGGAGATCTGGGGGGGCCGGCTCGCGTTCGACGTCGCCTCGTCCGACCGGCCCGCCAACGACATCGTCCAGGAATACTTCGGCGACATCCGCGACACCGACCATCTGATGTTGGTGTTCGCCGCGGCGATCGACACCCTCGCCGATCACGTCATCAAACCGATGCTCCAGGTCGTCGAGGAACGCGGCGGTGACTATGAGATGCGGGTGCGTCTCGCGGACGCCGCCCGCAATGCCTGGGCAACCCGAATCGGGACGGTGAGCGAATGAGCGCGCACTACGGCCGGTCCGGGAGTCCGTGGCCCACCCACCGTGCGAAGCAACGGGCACAACGACGCCAGCGCAACGCAATCGGCCGAGCCAACCCGCGACCGGAGGGCCGCAGAATCTGGGCGACTGCAGAGTTGAACTCCACGGTTGCCGATACCGGCGAACGCAGGCCGGAATGAGCCGCGCAACCGGCGGCCGTCGAGACGGCGGCGAGCTCGGTCTGCTGGCCGCGATCCTGCGGGGGATGCCGAACCTCCGCGGAGCGGCGTGCGTCGGGTCGCCAGCCCTGTTCGACCCGCGCGACCCGAACGAGGACCCCACCGACACCGCGTACCGGCACCAAGCCGCGGCCCGCATTTGTCTCGGCTGCCCAGCCCTCGACGCGTGCCGTGAGTGGTCGAGTTCTCAGCGTGGTCAGGAGTCGGCGGTCGTCGCCGCCCGGACACCGAAAGGCCCTGGACGACCAGGGTCGAGCATTCGGTGCGCGTGATGGTGACCCTGACCGCCGCGCAGGCGCAAACCGCGTTGTGGGCCATCGAAGAGCTACGTCGGCGGCGGCGACTGGTCGGGCAACCGGTTCCGCCGGCACTCGCCAACCTTCACCACCACCTCGCCATGTCCGCACACGGACCTTCACCCGAACTGGCTGCACCACAATCGAAGTCAAGACCCATCGAGGGGATCGACGCCCAGGAGGCGGCGACCATCCTCGGCATCACACCCCGGCACGCACGCCGCTTGGCAGCCGACCTCGACGCCCAACGCATCGCCGGCCGATGGGTCTACAACCGACACACCGTCACCGAATACGCCGAAGGAAGACACCACCAATGACTGCACCCGCACCCGCACCGCGCAAGGACCCACTATCCGCTCTCGTCGCCGGAGTCGAACAGATGCTCTCCGAACTCGACGACGACGCCTGGCAGCAACTCGTCGCCCGCGTCCGCCCACCCGCCGACACCGAACCGAAGACCACCGAACCGAAAGCCGCCGCCACCGACTACCCGGCATCCTGGGGCTACGGCGCGAAGGGCACCAAATGACCGCCACCGCAGCCGCCGGCGACATCGCCAACCTCGTCGAGCAGACCACCGCCCTCGGCGGCACCATCCCCACCGAACTCGTCGACATCATCGCCACCATCGACGCCGTCAACCACTGGAACCCACCCCAGCCCGCAGACCTCGCCTCCCTCTGCCGCCGCGGCGACCTCACCGCCGACAACGCCACCACAATTCTCGACGCCGCCCTCGTCCAACCCAACCGGCAACCCGGCGACCTCAAGATCACCGCCAAACACGAACTCACCCAACGGTTCGCACACGTCCTCGCCGGTCCTGCAGGAGACAAACTCGTCGAATCACTGCAACCGGCGTTTCAACAGGCGTGCACTGCAGTGGCCGACGCCACCAACCTCATCGCACCGGGCGACCGGGTCGACATCCTCACCGACGCCGACGACGACACCATCCATGCGTGGCGAACCATCGGCGAACACAAGGTGACCCTCGACCGAATCTCCGCGGTCATCGACATCCTCACCGACCGGTTCGAAGTCCTCGGAGTCCCGCAACCCTGGCACGTCGGCAACGCCATCCGCGCAGCCATGTACACCCCCAACGCCGACCACCTCGCCCTCGTAGCTCGAGCACTGCTGACGCCCAACGGGACCGGAGGTGCACGCGCCGGCCGATGGCACTCCGTCGCAGCCGCCCTCACCCTCAACACCCCCAGCACGGCCCGCGCAATCCTCGACACCGCACACCACGCTCACCTTGAACAGGTTGCCGCGGAACGCAACACCGTCCAGACGAACGAGGCAGCGACCCGACCCGGTCGCACCGCCGCCTGAAAGGACACCCGATGCCCAACGAATCGAAACCGCTGTTTCGGCCCGCCGCCGCCATCACCGCCCGAGCCACCGCCGCAGTCACCGGCAGCCGCCTCGTCGCACCCAGCGGCACCTACGACGGCAACTTCCCCGTGACCCACTGCGGCGACGGAGCCTCACCACTCGGAGTCGCGTCCGCCGACATCCCGTCCGGGCAACTCGGAACCCTCCTGCGCGAGGGCATCGTGCCCGTCACCGCAGGCGCCACCGTCACCGCCGGACAGTCCCTCCAATCCGACGCCCAAGGCCGCGTCATCCCACGCACCACCGGCCGAACAGTCGGCCTCGCAATCGCCAACGGCACCACCGGACTACCCACCTACGTCGCCCTCAGCATCACCTAGACCCCATCGGCATCGTGGCGTCAACCCGACCCAACGTCGGCAAGGCGCAGCCACGACCGCAACCGCGTTTCAGCGCGAGCCGCGACCTGCGCCACGATGCCGACCCTCAACACACAGGAGAACCACAATGCCGAAACCACACGGCAAGAACAACGACTCGAACATGCACATCACCGACGACAGCCGCGGCAAGTCCACAGCGTTCCCGGACACCTCAGCAGGTGACGAACCACCGTTGACGTGGGCGGCGCGGACGATGGGCGTACCAGAGTTCGCCGTCGGCGCAATGAACAAAGCGGTCAACGCAGCTGTCTCAGCCCTACCCGGGTTCGCCGACGGCGGGTACGTCGACCACATGCCCCGATCTCTCGGACTGCTCGCCGCCCCCACCCGACCACGAATGGCACACGAGTCCGCACCCGGTATTCCGTGCGCAAGCTGCGCCGCCGGGTACACCTACCCAATCCGGTAGCGCCATGCCCACCCACCACTGGGGCAACGGCTCTAGCCGACGCACCAGCACCAGCGACCACCGCAACCGCCGCCAGCGAGTCCTCAACCGCGACAACCATCAATGCCAAATCCGCACAGAACATTGCATCAACACCGCGACGATCTGCGACCACATCCGCAACGTCGCCAGCTTCGCCAACCCGGCCGACGCCGAAACCGACGACAACTGCCAAGCAGCGTGCGTGCCCTGCCACAACGTCAAGACACTCCAGGAAAGCGCCGCAGCCAAAGCCCGCAGACGAGCCCAACTCCGACTCCCCACCGAACCCCACCCCGGAGCCACACCATGACCACCCCAGGGGGATGGCCCAGCACCACCCACACGCCACAGCCGTGGAACTTAGCAATCCCGGGTGGCCGCATGCATGATGCCCAGCCCCAGACCCTAGGGCCTGTTGGCGCAGGTGGGAGGCGGTTGTGACCCCGCGGAAGACGCCCGGTTCGCGCCTGGTTGAGTCCCTGCGCGGCCTCCTCGAGGACGGCTACGAGTTCGACGAGGCCGAAGAGCATCTGCTATCGATGATCGAGTCTGAGGCTGATCGGGTGGCGGCGTTGCGTGCGGTCCTGGCCGACGAGCTCGCCAAGGATCAGGTGTCGACGCGTCGGGTGACGGAGCTGTCCGCGGAGATCCGACTCCTCGAAAAGCAGGTCGGTCAGTGGTGTGCGTCGTTGCGGCCGAAGCAGGCCGCGGATAAGTCGTGGACGCATCAGAAGGCGGCGAACGCGCGGTGGCGGGTGATCTCGTGAGCGACGACTACCCCGACCTGTGGAAGCCGGTAGCGGAACGTCGGCCTGAGCCGGCGCGGAGAGAGGTGTGGGCATCGACTGGGTCCGGACACCGATTCCCTCTTGTGACGGAACCTGGTCCCGGCTACCCGGCGTCGTGGGGTCACTCCCCGGGGCGTCAGGTCATCGACGGCGTCCTCGATGTCGATCAGGACGGTCACTGATGCCGCGGCGTGCGGGCGGCTCGTCGGAGCTACGCGATCTCCTCGCGGCGCATCATGCGTTCGAGCGTGAGCGGTGGGATGAGGCGGCGTTGCGGAACTGGGAGCGTCACCAGGGTTCACGGCCGCGCCCGGACCCTCGCGGTGTCAGTGAGTTCGAGCGGGCCCTTGCTGCCGGCGAGAATGTGGCGGTGTCGTCGGGCCAGTTGTTTCGCGCTTTGCTCTGGGCCGGGCGTACAGCGGAAGCGCGACGCTACGGGTGGAACGGACCAGGCTTCGGTGCCCAGTTCGTGGTGCGCGGCGCGCAGCTTGTCGACATTCCGGCGGACTGACGGATTTCAGGGGATGATCGCTCGGAGCAATCCGGTACCTCACGGCGGGAGCCCTTATGAGCGACGACAGTGCAGAGGTTCGGCGAGCACGCGTCGGCGCTGCGACGCAAGCTCTCGTGAACGCCGCCGTCAACGCATCCTCGGATGAGGACCACGCCCTGTTGGTCGGGTTGGAAGCCGGTGACCTGACTCGGGACGAACTCGTGATGGTTATCGCCCAGATGTCAGGAGTACTCAACCGGGTAGTTCGTGAATCTGGCTGGAAGGGCGACGGGTAGTCGCAACTGCGGGCAGGGAGTAGGACTCAAGCTGTCGTTGCTCGGAGGTCGGCAGGGTTGACGATGAACTCGGTCTCGCCCAGCCCTGTGCCGTCGCCTGTGCGGACACCGTCGTAGTAGGCCAGCAAGTCGCCGCCTCGCACCGTCGCTGTCCACAAGGTGCCGTTGCAGCGGTCACGAAACCACTCCGCGAGGGAACGGTCTGCGGTCCATGCCATGCGGTCGGCATCGAGTCCACCGCGGTAGAGGACGATCTCGACGGGCGGTATCGCGCGCTCGAGGTTGTGCCGGTATCCGACGGACTCGAACATGTCGATCCACTCCTCGCGGTCGAGGTAGTCCTCGGGATGCTCGGCCGAGACCCACGCATCGCGAAGCGCGGCTGCGAGTTCGGTGGTCGTCATCGACCAGGCGACTTCGCTGAGTATCGCCGGCAGATGGTTACGGCCGACTCTCTGCGTCAGTGTCTCCCAGTCGGTTTCGCCTTCGCTGATGGCTGCGAGGGCGTCGTCGTAGGTCAGGATCATTCTGGTTGCCTCCACTGCCTGGTTTGGAACACCCTACGGGCGTGCTGTGCGCGTTGCCCTCCACCCTTAGCTCCCGATCGACCATGACCCGATAGACCCTCTCGGCCACGACTTGTAGCACCAGGCCGAGTGGCGAGGTGTTTGGGTCATGGCACCCGTGGTCGCGATCCGTGGGTGGCGTACCCGTCAGGGGTACGACTGGGTTACTGACGGCAGGCTGGTTTTCGTCGGGCTCTGCGATGACGACGGGCACGCGGTCGAAGTCGGTTGCGTGCGTCGTGCCCTGGCCGGGAGTCGAACCCGGCACCCACGGTGATGAGCACCGCGGTTGACCGTCAGGGCTGGTGGGGTGTGCGCCAGACTCACCCCCTTGTGATGGGGGTGTTCCAGAAACCCGCTGTCAGTCGCGGTGGTAGCGGCAGTTCGCCAGATTGCGACATGGTCTGCCCGAGCGGGTCATCCGACCACACCGGGCCCGACGCACCTTCACCTGAAACTCGACGGGCAGCTTGCCGAGGTTCTCGTGTGCGGGCGTGGTGTATCCGGGGCACCTGTCGTCGTCATGGTCGGTGTCGAACAGCCACAGTCTTTGACTGCCACGAGTGCCGATCAGGGTGTGGAGTTCCCATCTGTTATCCATCGCCTCAGTGCGCGATTCGTCGAGGATGGTGTGGTCCTCGCCGTCGGCGTACTCGATCGGGAGACACTTCGGGCAGCATCGCCAGTAGTTCGGTGTGTCGAACACCTGGCCGCAATGCCGGCACCAGCGCCGGAGGATGAAGGCGAGTTGGTTGCGGTAACCGCGCTCGAAATCGTCGTTGTCGCGGAGAGTCATCGTGCTCAACATCTGTTCGGCGACGCGGGTCTTGTCGTCGCCTGATGCGGCCTGACGCTCTGCGAGTTCCTGCCGTGCGGCTCGGGCACCGGAGTCGTAGGCGCTCACCGGTCGAACCCCAGCCATGTCGCCACCGACGGCATGGGGGCGAGAAGATCGTCGACCTCGTCGCTCGTCGCGATGGACAGGGACTGAACGACGCAGCGGGCTAGTTGCTCGACGTCGTCACGGTCGTAGTCGACGGCTTCCTCGAGCTGCCACACCGCGTGACGCAGACTGTCGGCGCCGTCGCACTCCGGGTCTTGCTCATAGAGGTCCCATGCATGCCGGATCAGGGTCTCGGCGGGGACGGTCGTCGGCGCGGTCATGCGTGCCAACCAAGTTCGATGCACACCGCCATGAGACCGAGCGGGACGAAGTAGAAGGCCAGCGCCACAACTGCGGTGACGCAGGCGGATAAGGTGTGGGAACGGTTCACGGCGACCTCCGTGGATCGAGGCCCCGGCGGTGCTACGAACACCGAGCGGGGCCGACTTGTATGTCGGCGACCCGCTCGGACATTCCGCACGTATTCCGCACGAAACAAGAAAGGCCCGGTGGAAACCGGGCCTGACCTGCTATTTCTCTGCTCCCCCAACTGGACTCGAAGCAGTTGGGCGCGGACCGCATCATCGCGATGAGTCGCCACGCGGACCGCCAGGCGCTCGCGCGCGACTTCGGGGCGACCGACATCGTGGCCGAACGTGGCGACGAGGGCGTGGCGCGGATCAAGGAACTCACCGACGGTCTCGGCGCGCATTCGGTCATCGAAGCCGTCGGCACGCAGGAGTCGATGATGCAGGCCATCCGGTCGACCCGGCCCGGTGGCCATGTGGGCTACGTCGGTGTCTCGCACGACGTCGAACTCCCCGGCCTGGAGCTGTTCTTCTCCGGCGTCCACCTGCACGGCGGGCCCGCCCCGGTCCGACGCTTCCTCCCCGACCTGATCGACCTGATCTGGAAACGAGAGATCGATCCCGGCAAGGTCTTCGACCTCACCCTCCCGCTCGACGACGCCGCCGAGGGATACCGCGCCATGGACGAGCGCCGCGCGACCAAGGTACTGCTCACCGTCTGACCTCGGTCGGTACCCACGGCAAACGAAAGGTGTTCAGCATGAAGATCACTCGCAGTTCCATCGACACCGTCAAAGGACCCGCAGACTGGTTCACCGGCGACGTCTACATCGATGCGGCGGCCGCCTCGCCACCGCCGTCCCGGGTGTCGGCAAGCCTCGTCCATTTCATGCCGGGGGCGCGGACGCACTGGCACCGGCACCCGCTCAGCCAGACGGTCTTCGTCACCGAGGGAATCGGCCTGTGCCAGCGGCGCGGTGGCCCCATCGAGGTCATCCGCCCCGGCGATCGCGTCCTCTTCGAAGCCGACGAGGAGCACTGGCACGGAGCCGCCCCCACCCGCCTGATGGTCCACCTCGCGATCAACGAGGGCGACGACGACCACGATGTCGTGCAGTGGCTGCAACCGGTCACCGACGAGGAGTGCTCGCAGGCGCCGGATCTCGGGATCTGATCAGTCGAACTCGATGACGACCGGGCCCTTCGGGGTCGCCTGACACGTCAGCAGGTAGCCCTCGTCGATGTCCTCGGGTTCCAACGCGATGCCGTTGCCGTGGTCGACGTCGCCTGCGGTCAGGCGGGCCACACACGACCCGCAGTCACCTTCCCGGCAGGAGTACGGCGCGTCGACGTCGGCGGCGAGCAGTGCGTCGAGCAGCACGGTGTCCGAACCGCAGCGGACCGCGCGGACGTCACCGTCGATGTGCACGGTGACCTCGTGGGCGTCGGGCTCGTCGTCGTGTGTCGTGAGGGTGAACGGGTCGCCGGTCAACGACACGTACCTCTCGACATGAATCGCCTCGTGCTGCAGTCCACGCTCGCCGAGGGTGTGCTCGACGAGGTCCATGAACGGCGCCGGACCGCAGATGAAGGCCTCGCAGTCACCGACGCCGGCGACCACGTCGCCGATCGCGTCCGTGGTGGGTAACCCCCGGTCGGCCTCCAGCCAGTGATGCACCCTCAACCGCCCGGGATGACGCTCGGCCAGCCCGTCGATCGCCTCGGCGAAGATCGTCGACTCGCGGTCGCGGTTGGCGTAGAACAGGGTCACCGTCGTGTCGTGGGATTCGAGGGCCGAGCGCAGGATCGACATCACCGGCGTCACGCCGCTGCCGGCCGCGAACAGGTACAACGGGTGCGCCCAGGAGTGCGGCGTGAAAACCCCCGATGGCGGGATGACGTGCAGGGTCAGGCCGGGTTCGGCGTTGTCGCACAACCAGTTCGATCCATAGCCATCTCGGGTTCGCTTGACGGTGATCGCCGGGGCGGCGTCCACCCCCGGCGCGGTCGACAGCGAATAGCTGCGCGCAACGGAGCCGGTGCGCTCGCTCGGGATGCGCACGGTGACGAACTGTCCGGGCCGATAGTCGGTGCCCGCGGGGAAGTCCAGCACGATCGTGCGTGCCTCCGACGTCTCGTCGCGCACCGCGGTGACGGTCACGTCGACCCCGAGGGTGCGCTCGACGGTCGAGGTGACGGAGCGGGTCATGCCGTGGTCCTGGAGGTGAGCGGGAGAACGCGGTACCAGAGTTCGCCGAGCGCGGTGCCGAGTGCCTCGAGGCGTTCGCGTCGCGGTGTGCTGGCCGGCAGGCCGACGTGGATGTAGGCCATCTGTTCGGTGGCGCAACCCAGGGTCTCGGCGAGCAGCTCGGTGTCGCAGGCCTCGATGGTGCCGTTGGCGACGAGCCGGTCGAGCCAGCGTTCGGTGCGCCGCACGAAGTCGCCCCGCAGATTGAGCCAGAGCTGCTGGAATCCCCGGTTCTCGCTGGCCGCCGCCGCCTCACGGAGCAGTCGCAGCATGTGTCGGCTGCGGGCATAGGCCTGCAGATAGGTGGTGTTGACCTCGATCAGCGACTGCAATTCGCCCTGGGCGCGATCGGGACGCAGTCGTGCGTTCGCCAGTTCCAGCAGGGACGGTCGGAGCGCGGCGAGGAAGATGTCGTCGAGGCTGACGAAATGACGATAGAAGTTGCCCTGGGAGATCTCGGCGCGGTGCGTGATGTCGGAGATCCGGGTGCGGGTGTATCCGTACTCGGTGAAGCACTCGGTGGCTGCCTTGACCAGTTTGTCGCGCGTCTGCTCACCGCGCTTGTTCGCCCGTTTGGCCGGGGCCGCGGTGTGGTCGAGCAAACCGGCCGCCGAGTAGGCCGCGTCGATCCCGTCGTGCGTGTGTGCGTCCGGTCCGGTGTCGGTGCTCATCAGGCCCCCTGCAGAGATCGTGCGGTCATCAGCTGGGCCAGTGGATGCTCGGCCGGGAGCGCCTCGGGCAGATACGACAGCAGCTCCTCGACGTGCTCGTCGACGGACTGCTCGGCACCGAGAGCGTTACCGGCGTAGATCTTTCCGGTCGACCCGTCGACGGTGACAGTCTGCCCGGCGAGGGTGCCGGTCAGCCCGGTGCCGCACCCGACCACGCACGGCACTCCGATCTCGCGGCAGACCAGGGCTGCGTGCGACGTGGTGCCGCCGACCTCGGTGACTACCGCCACGGAGTCGAACATCGCGGGCACATCGGCCGGCGACGTGGAGGGACGGACGAGGACGACGCGCTCGCCGCGGGTCGCGGCGGCACACGCGTCGTCGGTGTCGGTGTACACGACACCGACCGCGGCGCCGGGCCCGGCGCCCGTGCCGGTGGCGAGCACGTCGGCGGAGATGTCCGCCGAGTTGTTCTGCGACAACGACTTCGCCTGCTCGGCGCTGATACGCCCGATGGCGTCGTCCCGGCTGATGAGTCCCTCGCGGACGAGGTCGACGGCGATGCGGACCGCGGCACGCGCGGAGCGCTTCCCCGAGCGGCACTGCAGCATGTACAACGTGCCGCTCTCGACCGTGAACTCGATGTCGACGAGATCGCGGTGTTCGTTCTCGAGCGTTTTCGCGATGGTGGCGAGTTCGGCGTGCAGGTGGGGCGAGTGGGTCCGGAAGGAGTCGATGCTCTCGGGTGTCCGCTCGCCGGAGACGACGTCCTCGCCCTGTGCCCGGGCGAGCCATTCGCCGAACAGCTCGGGTGCGCCGGTGGCCGGGTCGCGGCTGAACACCACGCCGGTCCCGGACTGATCGTCACGGTTGCCGAACACCATGGCCTGGACGGTCACCGCGGTGCCGCCACCCTCACCCAGTCCGTGGTGACGCCGGTAGGCGGCGACGCGTTCGTTGCTCCACGAACCGAACACGGCACCGATCGCCTCGCGCAGCTGGTCATACGGATCGGCGGGTGGTGCCGCGGTGGCGTCGCCGAGCACGATCTCGCCGTACCCGGCGCAGAACCGCTCCCAGGTGTCGAGCGCCCAGTCGGGGTCGCCGGTCGCCTCGGCGAGCTGGGCGGTCAGCTCGCGGGTGAGACCGAGGTTGAGCACGGTGTCCATCATGCCGGGCATGCTCTGGGCAGCGCCCGAGCGCACCGATACGAGCAACGGAAACGGACCGGCGCCGAATAGCTTTCCGGTCTGCTGCTCCAAGACGCGGAGCTGGCCGAGTACCCCCTCCCAGACGTGAATGGGAAGCTGACCGCCTCCTTCGGTGAACTGGGCGCAGACGGGCGTGGTGATGGCGAAGGCCGGCGGGACCGGCAATCCCAGCGACCGCATGCGGTTCACGCTGTAGGCCTTGCCGCCGAGCAGCTCTCGATCGGCCGGCGCGGTTCCGTCCAGTGCGAGGACAGCGGGTGTGGTCATCAGTGGGCCTTTCACTCGGCGATGTCGACCCGGGCGCGGGGTCGAGAGAGGGGAAGGGGGATGGCTGCGGCGCGCAGTGCGGTGAGACCGCCCTCGACGGGCACGTCGATGCCGTTGACCCAGGCGGCATCCGGGCTGAGCAGGAAGTCAATCACCGACGCCGACTCGGCCGCCGTGCCGTGACGGCCGACCATCGACGCCGATCGCGCGATGGCCTCCGCGCCCATCGACTGTTCGAAATCCGACAGGATTGGGGTGTCGGTCGGGCCGGGACTGACCGACAGTGCCCGAATCCCTCGGGACTGCAACGACGCCGACAGTGCGACCGTCCAGTCGACGACCGCGCGCTTGGAGGTGTCGTAGGCCGCGGGGCCGTCGATCTGCACCCGGGACAGCCAGGCGCGCAGTTCTTCTCGATCCCGTACGGCGAGCAGGCCGACGATGTCGTCGTGTGTCAGCGTGTTCCGGTGCGCCGCGATCGAGGCGACGTTGACGACGGCGCCGCCCGCGGACATCCGCTCGAGTGCACGGAACGTCAGGGCCCGCAGACCCAGGGTGTTGACCGCCAGGACCGTCTCCGCCGGGGCGGTGCCGGGGACCCCGGCGACATTGGCCAGCGCGTCGATGTGGTCGGGCAGCTCAAGTGCTGCAACCGCTTCCAAGTCGGACAGGTCTGTGAGAACCGAGTGGGCGCGGGCGTCCGGGCAGCGGGCGATGTCGATGGCGACTACTCGCGTGCCGGGTGCCCGATCGAGAAGTCGTTGTACCAGCGCGAGGCCGATGCCCGAGGCGGCTCCGGTGACGGCCACGGTGCGTGCGGCGGGTGTCGGACGTGTCATGCCATCACCGCCTGGATCTCGGTGAACTCGGCGATGCCCGCACTGCCCAGCTCACGTCCGTAGCCCGAGTTTCTGAGTCCCCCGAAGGGCACGGCCGGCCGTTCGCGGGTGCGTACACCGTTGACCTTGACCTGGCCGACTTCCAACTGGGTTGCGACTTCCAGGGCATGATCTCGGTCGGCGGACCACACCTCGGCCGACAGGCCGTACTGGCTGTCGTTGGCCAGCGTGATCGCCTCGGTGACGTCGCGGTAGTACTGCACCACCAGTACGGGGCCGAAGATCTCCTCGCGGACCGCGGCGGCGGTGGGGTCGAGATCGCCGAAGACGATGGGGGAGACGAACGAACGGGAGTCGCCGATGCCGAGACGCTGTCCGGTACCGGCGATCACCCGGGCGCCGACCCGGCGTGCCTCATCGATGCGGTCGAGAACTCGTCGCGCGTGCGCCGCGGAGGCGAGCGGACCGTGAGTGGTGTCCAGCGCGGTCGGGTCGCCGAACACGAATCGTCCGAGTGCGGCGTCGATCAGGGGCTCGATGCGGTCGGCGTGTGCGGCGGGCACCACGAGCCTACTGGTGGCGTTGCACGCCTGGCCGGAATTGACCAACCCGGACGCCAAAATGCGCGGCACCACGGCGTCGAGGTCGGCGTCGGGTAGGACAACGGCGGGGGATTTGCCGCCGAGTTCGAGTGTGGTGCGTGCCAGCGACTCCGCGGCCGCTGCGGCGACAGCCTTGCCACCGCGGACGCTGCCGGTGAACGACACGTGGGCGATGTCCGGGTGCGCGGCGAGAGCCTGGCCGGTGACCGGTCCGGTGCCGTTGACGATGGCGAAGGCACCCGCGGGGAGGCCCGCGTCGATGAAGCACCCGCGGACGAGGGCGGCGTCGAAAGGGGTTGCCTCGGCGGGTTTGAGAACGACGGTGCAGCCCGCGGCGAGTGCGGCCGCGACCTTCGCGATGATCTGATGCACCGGCATGTTCCACGGGGTGATCGCCGCCACGACACCGCCGGCCACGCGGCGCACGATCGCCCCGTCGGCGACCTGCTCCCAGGGGAAGCTCTCGGCCGCGTCCGCGGTCGCCCGCAGCACCGTCGCCGGCAGCGCCTGCTGTGTCGCGGTGGAAAGCGTGGTGGGCATACCCATTTCGGCGGTCACCAGTGCCGCGATCCGGTCGCCGCGTCGATCGATGAGATCGGCGGTCGCCCGCAGGACGGCGGCTCGCTGCGCCGGCGGCATCTGTGCCCACGCCGGCAGGGCGTCCGCCGCGGCGGCCACCGCCTCGTCGACGATGTCCTTCCCGGCTTCACGGGTCGCACCGATCTCCTGGTCGGTGAACGGGTTGATCACCGGGATCGGGGCGCCGTCGGCGAGATCCCGGTCTCCGATCAGGGCGGCCGGCCCGGTCCCGAGGCCGGTGATCCCGGCCAGTTCGCCGATCGCGCTCATCGAGTGGCCTCGATTCGGACCGGAAGAGTCTTGATGCCACGGAAGAAGTTGCTCTGCAACCGGTTCGGCGCATCGAGGACGGTGATGCCGAGTCCGCGCTCGACGAGGCGGGTGAAGAACAGACGTGCCTCCAGGCGCGCGAGGTTGGAGCCGAGGCAGGCGTGCGCGCCCCATCCGAAGCCGAGGTGCTCGTTGGGGAACCGGTTGCCGATGAATGTCTCCGGGTCGTCGAAGGTGCGCTCGTCGCGGTTGGCCGAGCAGAACCACATCACGACCTTGTCCCCCTCGCGGATTGTCTTGCCGTGCATCTCGATGTCGCGGGTGGCGGTACGGCGCATCGACAGCACCGGCGAGACCCAGCGGACCATCTCCTCGACGACCACCCTGATCTTGGCGGGGTTCTCGCGCATGAACTCCCACCACTGCGGATTCTCGGCGAGGACGTTGACGCCGCCGGACAGCAGGTTCCGGGTTGTTTCGTTACCGGCGACCATCAGGATCAGGTAGTAGGCGTCGAGGTAACCGCGGGACAGGGGTACGCCGTCGAGCTCGGCCGCGGTCAGCACACTGATGAGATCGTCGGCGGGGCATTCGCGACGCAGCTTCTCCAGTCCGCGGAAATAGTCGAAGACCTCGTCCCGTGCTGCCACCGCGGTCTCCGGGCCCTCGGAGTAGTCGGGGTCCTCACTGGCCATCTGGTTGGTCCATCGCAGCAGATTGGGGCAGTCCTCGAGCGGTGCGCCGAGCAGCCGCCCGATCATCACCAACGGGAGCTGCGCGGCTATGGACGCGACGAAGTCGATGCCGCCTGCGCCGGTGTGAGCGTCGAGCAGCTCGTCGATGACTGCGACGATGTCGCCTTCGAGCGACTTGAGCTTGACCGGCCGCACGTGCGGGGTGACGATCCCGCGCAGTTTGCCGTGCTCGGGCGGATCGACGTGGTGGATGCTGCGAGCGCCCTCGCCCTCAGCGCGTCGGCTGGCGATCTGCGTGCCCTGTGTGACGGTGAAGTCCTCGGCGTTGGAGGCCACGGCCTTGACGTCCTCGTAGCGGGTCACCGACCAGAACCCCGGCCCGTCGGGTTCGGTGTTCCAGTGCAACGGGTCCTGGGTACGCAGCCGCGCGAACACGTCATGATCGACACCGGCCGCGAACGGGCGGAGATCCATCAGGTCGATGTCGTCAGCGATGGTCATGTCTTCTCCAATGGACTCTCGTTTGTGACTGCACTTTCACTAAACCATAGTCTATGGTGTGTTGTGAACCACAACAATACAAAAGTCGAAGATTGCCTACCTGCAGCAACTGGCGGTTGCGGCCCGAGAAGGCAATGCGACTATTAATTCGCAAACAGGAGTGATGTGTACCCACCGTCCACTGCGCGTGCGTACCCCGATGCCGTCGCCTATGTCATGGCGGGGTCGGGGGAGCGCATCACCTACGCCGAACTCGATCGCCGATCGAACCGACTCGCTCGATTCTGGTGGTCGCGCGGCGTTCGTCCGGGCGACTCGGTCGTGCTTGTCCTGGAGAACAGTCTGGCCTGGCCCGTGGCAGTCGCTGCCGGGATGCGCAGCGGTCTGTACGTGACGCCGGTGAACTGGCATCTCAAGCCGGCCGAGCTTGCCGCCCTCATCCGGGAGGACCGCCCGGCTGCCATCGTCACCAGCACGGCGCTCGCGGCGCAGGTCGTTGCCGCGGTCGGCGACAAGAACCTGGATCGGACCGTGATCGTGTGCGCCGACGGCCCGGCGGACGGGTGTGTCGCGTTGGCCGACGCGCTCGCCGACCAGTCGTCCGAGCCCTTGGAGCGGGAGTTGCTCGGCGCGCGGGTGCTCTACAGCGGCGGAACCACCGGACGGCCGAAGCGGTTCGCTCAGCCGCTGCTCGGCGTGCATCCCGCGGATGCCCCGCGCCGGCACTCGGGCCTCGTCGACGAGCTCGGCGTCGGAGCCGACTCGGTCCTACTGTCGCCCGCCCCGAACTATCACGCGGCGCCGTTCACCTTCCAGCTGATCACGCTGGCGGCCGGCGGCACCGTCGTGTGCATGGAGAAGTTCGACGCCGCGGTGGCGATGCGAGCGATCACCGAATACGGTGTGACGCACTCACAATGGGTGCCGACCATGCTGATCCGCCTGTTGAACCTGCCCGACCGGGAGTCGATCGCACTCTCCCCGCGGCATCGGGTGGCCTTCACCTCGGGCGCCCCTTGTCCGCCGCATGTCAAAGAAGCGATCTTCGACTGGTGGGGTCCGGTTCTCCACGAGTACTACGGCGCATCCGAGGGATACGGGCACACCTACATCTCGCCGACGGACGCCCGGTCGCATCCGGGGTCGGTCGGTCGGCCTTTGGGTACCGCACGGGTGCACATCACCGACTCAACGGGCGCCGACGTCGGGCCCGGCGTCGAGGGCACGGTGTGTTTCGAGGCCGCCGACGGCCACGACAGGCCGGCCGAGGCCTCACGACCGGCGTTGAAGCAGATGGGCGACATCGGGTATCTCGACGATGATGGATTCCTCTACCTCGTCGGCCGCCGAGGTTTCATGATCATCTCCGGCGGGGTCAACATCTATCCCGAGGAGATCGAATCGGCACTGCTGGCGCACCCGGCGGTCGCCGACGTGGCGGTGGTCGGGGTGCCGGACGCCGAGTTCGGCGAGTCGGTCAAGGCGGTCGTCGAGGTGCGCCCCGGCGCGTCGGTGAGTGAAGACGACCTGATCGCCCATGCGCGCGAACACCTGGCGCACTTCAAGGCGCCCCGGTCCGTCGAGTTCACCACCGACTTACCGCGCCTACCCACTGGCAAGCTCGACAAAAGGCGGCTCGTTGATCGGTTCGCCTCCCCCGGGGCCGCGGCCGATCCGCGAACCGAAACACCCACGGCACCGGAAACTTCGACGATGTCCGAAGATCCGTCACAGCAAGGAGAAAGAGTATGACGACCGAGACCTCCACCGCCCACTTCGACGTGCTGCATGCCCTCAAGGTGAAGGGGCTCGCGACCGACGACACCCTGACCGCGCTGACCGGGCTCGACGCGGACACGCGCGACGCAATCGTCGGGGAGCTCGCCGACGCCGGATTCGTGATGCGTCGCGAGGGCGGCCGGATCTCGGGGACCATGATCACCCCGGCCGGGAAGGCCGAGCACGGGCGCCTGTCCGCGGAGTTCCCGTTGAACGAATCCGAACGTGCTGCGGTGGACACCTTTCACGAGGGCTTCGGGCAGATCAACGGCGATTTCAAGAAGGTGTGCGCCTCGTGGCAGATCCGCCCGGACGAGACCCCCAACGATCACGCCGATGCCAACTACGACGCATCCGTCATCGCCGATCTGGACCGGATTCATCACCGGATCGCGCAGGCGCTCGACGAGGTCGGCGCCGAGATCCCGCGACTCGGCCGCTACCGGGGTCGGCTGTCGGCGGCGCTGGAGAAGGTCCACGGCGGGGACACCGCCGCATTCGCGCGCCCGATGTACGACAGCTACCACGACATCTGGATGGAACTACACCAGGATCTGCTGCTGACCTCGGGTCACCAGCGTGGCGCGGGTGACGAGTGAGGGCCTGGCAGGGTTCTTCGTAACATCACGACGCCAGAGCCGCCCGTCATCCGATGCCGGGCGGCTCGAACGTCTTTCGCGGTGAGTCGGCTTTCTGTCGCCGGTGGGTCAGCGCAGTTGCGCGAGCCCGACCTCGTCGTCCCGCGTGATCGCCTGTCGCAGTGCGGTTTCCGCGTCACCCAGGGAGTCGTTGTCCGCTACGACCCCGCGCAGAGTGGTCACCGAGACATACCCGTCCGCCACTGCGGCGCTGTCGGTGCCGTCGCGGAACCCGCTCTGCCGCTCCTCGCGATTGATCAGCAGGCCGCTCTCGGTGCGGGACAGCCGCAAGGTGAACATGCTCCGGCTCGCCAGTGCGGACACCCGGATGCCGCGCAGTGCGGTGAAGTTGACGTCGGGAACGTTGACGTTCAACGTCATCGGGGCGGCAGGGGTTTCGGCCATCCATCCGACGACGCGCTCGGTCACCGCTGCCGCGGTGTCATAGCGGTGGTGTGGGGCGAACCCGCAACTGACCGCGACGCCGCTGACACCCGCCACTCGCGCGGCCAGCACGGCGCCCACCGTGCTCGAGAACAGGATCGACCGCCCGGTGTTGTGGCCTTCGTTGATCCCGCTGACGACGAGCTCGGGCGGCGGCCCGAAGGCGCCGGCGCAGAAAGCCACCGCGGTCAACGCAGGCGGACAGTCGAGAGCGAAGACCGGGGTGTCGCCGAGATCGGGGAGGCGGTGTTCGGTCGTGGCGATCAGTGCGCCGTCCTCGATCGTGCCCAGGGAACTCCCGCTACCGCTCCGCTCGGAGCTCGGCGCGCCGACGACTACGTCGTGTCCGGCGGAGATCAGCGCCGTGGCCACCGCGATCAACCCATCGGCGTCGTAGCCGTCGTCGTTGGTGACCAGCACACGCATCTGAACTCTCCTCCCGACAGCCCGTCCGGTACCGCGCCGTCTTGATGAATAGTGACTCACCCATCACATATATGTCCAGCCACGGTCGCGCACTGGAGGTAAAAGACGTGCACAGAACCTTGTGTTCGCGACTCGAATGGTTGACAACGTGAGTGGGGTCACACAATAATGTGACGCAGCGTTCGCTAACCACGAACTTGTGGTTACGAGATGCGGAAGCGGGCCGAGGACTCGGCCGCTCGCTCATGACCAACTGGAAGGACGCCGGACATGACCGCCTGGCCGATCTCGAATGAGACCTCGAAACTGTTCCCCCTGTACTCCCGCGCCAACGTCGGCGAGATCTTCCCGGACCCGATCACCCCGTTGAACGCGTCCCTCGGGTTCCAGCACACGCTGGAACCCGGATGGCGCGACGCGTTCGTGGCGTGCGGCGTCTGGGACGACGACCTCTACGACGACGCAGTGGCCTTCAACATCCTCCCGGCCTTCGGCAGCTACCTCTACATCAACATGTCGTTGATGCGGCTGTTCGGCGTGCGCGTTCCCGGTATGAGCGCCGAGGCCGTCGATCTGCAGTACTTCGGGGACATGCCCGGCATCCCGAGTTACGAGAGCGAGAAGCGCGACTTCGACGAGAACGCCGAGTACGAGGCGAAAGCCGGTGCCTGGCTCAACGAGCAGGTGCTCGGCGCGACCGACCTGGCCGCATACGACGTCGATCGCGACGAGGTCGACGAGATCCGCCGCACGCGACCGGACCTGACACAGCTGTCGGACGGCGAACTCGTCGAGCGGATGAACTCGTTCGAGACCCTGCTTCGTCGGCTCTTCAAGCACCACATCGAGGCCAGCCTGAAGTGCGGTGTCGGACTCGGTGCCATCGCGCAGCTGGCGGAGGCGGTTGGCAAACCGGAACAGGCACTCACCCTGGTGGCCGGCCTGGGCAACGTCGACTCCGCAGGCCCCTCGCTGCGGATGTGGGAACTGAGCCGTCAGGCTCAGCATCCCGATGTCGCAGCCCTGTTCGATGCCGGCACCAAGGGGCTCTACGCCAAGCTCAAGGCCTCGGAGTCGCAGGCGGTCGGCGCCTTCACCGCGCAGTTGGATGCGTTCCTCGCCGACTGGGACTTCCGTGGACCTGCTGAGTGGGAGATCCGCGCGATCACATGGGGCGTCGACCCCGACCTCGCCCTCGCGACGATCGAGACGATGCGCGACGTTCCGGATGAGGAAGCGCCAGAGGCCAAGTCGGTACAGCGGTCCGCGCAGCGTGACGCCGCCGCGGCGGCGATCCGGGAGATGCTCGCCGGCGACGCCGAGACCGCAGGCCAGTTCGAGGCAGTGCTGAACGCGTCGGCACTGTGGATGCGCGGCCGCGAACGTGGTCGCACGACAGCGGCGATGCTGATTCACGAATTGCGCCTGCCCGCACTGGAACTCGGCCGTCGCTTCGCGGACCGGGGTGCGATTGACGCGCCACGTCAGATCTTCATGCTCTTCGCCGACGAGCTGGCGAGTTTCCTCGACGACCCGGCGTCGTACCGCGACACCCTCGTCGAACGCGAAAAGGGGTACCTGGACCTGTTCGACCGCACCCCGCCGTTCGTCGTCGACGGCACCCCGCCGCCGGTCTCGGAGTGGCCGCTGCGGTCGGAGTCCAACGTTTCCGCAGCCTCCGCCGGCGACACCATCACCGGTGTCCCCGCGTGTGGAGGTGTCGCGCGCGGAAGGGCGCGGGTGCTGACCGAGGCCGCCGACCCGTCGGCCCTCGAGCCCGGCGACATTCTCATCGCGCCGATCACCGATCCGTCGTGGACGCCGCTGTTCGTCACCGCGGCGGCGGTCGTCGTGGACGTGGGCGCTCCCTTCTCGCATGCCGCGATCGTGAGCCGCGAACTCGGCATCCCGTGCGTCGTGTCGGCCACCGAGGCAACACGGCGCATCACCGACGGCGCGACCGTCGAAGTCGACGGGACCGCAGGCACCGTCACCCTCATCTGAAGTCCCATCTCGCTTTTCGACTCGGCCGGCCCCGAGAGAGCCAATCCCCTCGGGGCCGGCCGCTCCACCCGTGCGCACCCGAGGAGAGCGATGCACGCCTCTGACATCTGTCCCACCTGGCTCGACACCGTGCTCACCACGACCGGTACCAAAGACGGCACGGTGGCGATCACCGACGTCGCCACCAGCCCCATCGGTACCGGCCAGGTCGCCGACAGCATCCGGACGACGGTCAGCTACGCCGCACCCACGTCCGCCCCGTCGTCGTTCGTCATCAAGGTCACCTCCGACAAGGAGCAGAGCCGTGCGGCCGGCCGGAGTGAACTGAACTACCTGCGCGAGGTGCGCTTCTATCAAGAGATCGCGCCGAACCTGCAGGTCCGCGTCCCGCGCTGCTTTCACGGTGAGATCGACTCCAACAACACCGAATTCGCGCTCGTACTCGAAGACCTGACCCCGGCTCGGCCCGGGAACCAGCTCGCCGGGTGCACCGTCGGCGAGGTGCGGCTCGCGGTCGAGCAGGCTGCGGGCATCCACGGACCGTACTGGGGATCGGCGCAACTCGCCGGCACGTCGTGGCTCGACATCTCCGACACCTACTGGGCCCGCTTCACCGAGATGATGCCCGAGTGGTGGGCCGGATTCGTCGCCCGGTACCGAAACCGGTTGTCCGCGGCCGACATCGAACTCGGAACGGCCTTTACCGAGCGTATCGCCGATTACTACTCCGCACTGCGTACGATGCCGTTCACGATTCAGCACGGTGACTACCGGCCGGACAATGTCCTCTTCGATGCGGCAGGTGGCGACGTGCCCCTCGCGGTTCTCGATTGGCAGACGGTGATCTTCGCGCCCGGCGTCGTCGATGTCGCCTACTTCATCGGCGGCGCGCTGGATCCGGCGACCCGCCGGGAATCCGAAAGCGAGTTGCTCGCGCACTACCACCGATGCCTCGTCGAACACGGCGTCACGGATTACTCACTGACCGAACTGATGCGGGACTATCCGGTCGGCACCTTCCAGAACCTGGTGATCGGCGTCGCCGCCGCCATGCTCGTCGCGCGATCCGATCGGGGTGACGACCTCTTCACGGCCATGGTGACCAACTCGCTGGCGCATGCCCGCGACCACGATGCGCTCGCGCGGATCATCGCGCTGAGCGAGCAAGGAGCAGTGCATGTCTGACACGGTCACGCACGAGCATCGACCGCCGACCGGCACACCCGCAATCGGTACCGAACGACTGGGGTTCTATACGCTCGGCGGGCACGTCGCCGACCCACGGGACATGCTGGGAGAACTCGAGCACGCCGAGCGTCTCGGTCTCGGGCAGGCATTCATCTCCGAGCGGCTCAACGTGAAAGAGGCGTGTGCCCTGTCCGGGGCTGCCGGCGCCGCGACCGACCGCATCGGGATCGCCACGGCGGCAACCAACATCAACACCCGCCACCCGGCGATCACTGCGGCCTTCGCGACCACCATGCATCGCCTCACCCGTGGTCGCTTCACCCTCGGCGTCGGTCGGGGCCTGCGTCCCCAGATCGCGGGTCTCGGCCTCTCGCACACGACCACCGCGCAACTCGAAGAGTTCGCTCATCTGATGCGTCGACTGTGGCGTGGCGAGACCGTGACCGACTACGACGGGGCGCTGGGCCGGTTCCCGGCGATCAAGCTCGATCCCACCTTCGACGAGGACATCAGGCTGGCCACGACGGCGTTCGGGCCCGAGACCCTCGCCATGGCCGGCCGAGCCTATGACCTGGTGGTGTTGCACACCTTCTTCTCCGATGAGACGACGGCCCGAGTCGTACGCACCGTCAAGGACGCCGCGGCTGCGGCGGGCCGCGACCCCGACTCGGTCGAGGTGTGGTCGTGCTATGCCACCGTTACCGATGAACTCGACGAACAGGTCATCCTGAAGAAGACCGTCGGCCGGATCGCCACCTACCTCCAGGTCTACGGGGACCTTCTGGTGTCCACCAACAGGTGGGATGTGGCCGCGCTGAACAGGTTCCGGGAATCCGAGGTGGTGCGCGAGCTACCGGGATGGGCCGATGCAGTCGGGGACACCGCGACCTTCGAGCGCCTTCGCGACGTGATCCCCGCCGAGTGGCTCGACTGCGCGGCCATGGGGACGCCGCGGCACTGCGCCGAGAAGGTCCGTGCCCAGTTCGACCTGGGGGTCGACGGCGTGATCATGCACGGTGCGACCCCGACCGAACTCGACAGCACGGTCTCCGAATTCGTCGCTCTCCACAGATGACCGGCAAATCCCACCAGGACATAGGAGGCGCGTACCCGACGGTGCGGTTCGGACTCATTCACGGCCAGGAGTTCAAGACCGACGCTGTCGTCGTTCTGATCGAGGTGCCGGCCCTCGCAACCGAGCAGCACCTCGACGGTGCCGAAGCGTGTCACTCCCCCGCGCAACGATGCCTTCAGCCACGGTTGGTGGAAGAAATTGGCCAGCGGGTCCCCGCATTCTTCGCTGGGCTCGGTCGGCGGTGTCAGGATCTGCCGTCCGTCCACGCCGATGAAGCGTGCGGTCACACCCATGTGCATGCGTGCGGTGACCTCGTCGTAGAGACGACGAGGTCGTAACCACGGACGTCAGTGCTGGGGTCGGGGCTCATGGTGCGTCTGCGTGTGCGGCGAGTGCGGGAAGCAGTGTGTAGACGGCGGCGATCGACTTGCCAGCGGCCATCACCGTGGCGTCCGGACGAACGATCGCTGCGTGGACGTGGTGGTCGAGTAACCATCGTCGAAGAGGGTGGTCGTCAGAGACGACGAGGGTCGATCCACCGCGGCGCTCGATTTCGAAGGCTTGTTCCGGCGTCGGGGCATCGACAGCCACGATCTCAAAGCCCGGTCGACGATCGTCGAGACGACGTCCGTCGCCTGTCGTGATGGCATTGGGCATGAGCATTCCGGCCGGGTTCGCGGCGGTGTCCAGGCGCGCCCACCGAGGCAGACACCCTCCGGCCGCGCCGGTACGGACGTACCACGAATGTCGGAGCGGCGCCGTCGAACTGTCGGTCAGTCGCCTGGTGAGTCGCGGTGCCCGAGCGAGCACGGGCGCAACGATACGACGGATCATGTCGCCGGCGCGGCCGCCGCCGGTCATCGCGGCGCCGGTCGCCGTGGCGATCCGGATGAGGCCGGTGACGTGCGGAATGCGTTCCTGCTCATACGAATCCAACGTCGACGACGAAGCACCGCCGGACAGGACAGCCGCCAGCTTCCAGCTGAGATTCGCCGCGTCACGGATGCCTGCGCCCATGCCCTGCCCGATGAACGGTGGCGTCAGATGAGCAGCGTCGCCGAGGAGGAACACCCGCCGATCCCGCCAGCGCCTGGCGATGCGCGCCCGAAAGGTGTACTCCGCGGAGCGGATCAGAGTCAGATCAGAGACGTCGACACCGTTGAGCCAGGGTTGCAGTAGCGGCCTGACGCCATCGATGGTGCTGTAGTCGGCGGCACTCTCGTGCCACAGGAGCTGGAACTCCCACCGATATCGGGTGTCACCGATTCGCATGTACGTGGCGGCGCGGTGGGCATCGCAGACCTGCGTCACCCCCTCCCACTGTCGCAGATCGGCAGACGTCTCGATGTCGACGACGAGCCATCGCTGGCTGAATCCCAGATCCCGCCATTCGGCCGAGATCGCCGAACGGGTGACGCTTGCGGCCCCGTCGCAGCCGAGCAGGTAGCCACCCGAGACGGGAACGATCGGTTCACCGGTCTGCCGATCGCGACCAGTGAGTGTCACTCCCGTGTCGGACTGGTCGATTCCCTCGACTTCGACTCCCGAACGCACGGTGATCATGGACGAGCGCCGGGCGACGGCGGCGCGGAGCAACTCCTCCAACCGCGGTTGATCGAACATCGACGCGGCCGGGAAGCCGTGCGGACCAGACCCGGGATCGCGTGGGAACTCGGCAAGGACGTGCAACGACGATGTCACGAGACGGAGTCCGAGCGCAGGCCGGGAAATTGCCGCGAATTCCGGGCCCAGGCCGAGGCGGGCGATGATCCGGTACACCTCGTCGTCGAGGTGTACCGCCCGCGGCTGCGGGTAGACCCCGTCCCAGCGCTCGACAACGATCGACCGCACACCCAGGTCGGCGAGCAACGCCGCGGCGGTGAGGCCGGTGGGCCCCGCGCCCACGATCACCACGGGATCACTGCACGGACTCATCGAGCTCGTACCCGGGCCACAAAGCCGGTCGCGGTGAACGCGGTGGCGACGCCGACGACGGCGGCCGGGGCCGCGGACAGCCAACGATCACCGGTGCGCAGGTGCGCTGTGCATGCCCCGATCATCACCGCGCACAGCGACGCGGCGGCAGCCGCACCGATACGCGGATTCCGCTCGCCGGCAACGAGTCCGGTCGCGCCGGCGAGTTCGGCGACACCGATTAGCCGGAACTCCGGCACTGAGAACCCCAGGTGATGTGCGCGCTCGATCATGGGCGCGAGAGCCAGTACTTTCGAGACGCCGGTGAGGGTCAGGCACGCAGCGGCGCCGCGACCGGCCAGGATGTGGAAGTCGTTCATGCTCTGGGTGTTTCGGTGCGATCGGACCACTGCCACTGGATGGCGTAGGCGTCGAGCACCCGCGCGGCGAGGGATTCCTCACGCGGTCGATCGACGTTCGCCACCACCACGCCGTCGGTGATCTGGGCCCGCACCTCGGACTCGATACCGGCTCCGGCGAGTGCGACGCTCAACGTGGCCTGCGTCGCCTGAGCGCGCAGCGCGAGCTTGTACGGTTTGCCCACATCGGTGACCGGCAAAGCATCCACGATCGTCACCGCCTTGGGTGCGGCGGCGGCTTCGGAGACGCGTTCGGTTGCCCAGGCCCGGAGACCGTCGCCGGTCACCGTGCCGTCCGCACGCACGGTCACGAACGCCACGGGCACCTCGCCCGAGTGCACGTCGGGACGCCCGACCACACCTGCGCCGGTCACCTCCGGGTGTTCGAGCAGCACATCCTCGACCGCGCGTGGATCGATGTTGTGCCCACCACGAATGATGAGATCTTTCGCCCGGCCGGTGAGCGTGACGAAACCGTCGGCGTCGACCGAGCCGAGGTCGCCGGTGTCCAGCCAGCCGTCGCGGATGGCGCCTCCATCGTCGAGGTGAAAACCCGCAGCGGTGCGACCACGAACGTAGCCGGCGAAGACAGTGGGACCGGTGACGAGCAACCGCCCGGTGGATCCAGTCGGGACGTCATCCCACTGGTCGTCGACGGCTCGGATGTGCTGGTACGGCATCCGCTGCCCGACCGACCCATCGGGTTGGCCCTGCAAGTAGCTACGCACACTGGCGCAGGTGGCCTCGGTGAGCCCGTACCCCTCGAGCAGGGGGACTCCGGTGTGCGACTCGAAATCGCTACGCACCGCCGGCGGGAGCATCGATGCCCCGACGAGACATGCACGGAGGCTGGAGATGTCAGCATCCACCGGACACTGCGCCAGGACGGCATACACCGTGGGGACGGCGCTCATGCCGGCGATCCGCTGAGCCTGGACGAGCTGCCAGAACACTCCATACAGCGCCACGTCGCGGTAACCCAACGGCCCCGCCCACACCACGGTCTGTCCGCGGAGCATCGGCGCGAGCACGGTGACGATCAGTGCGTTGACGTGGAACAGCGGCAACGCGGCGAAGACGACAGAGTCCTCGTCGAGCACCGTGTTCGCCGCGATCATCCACGCGTTGCTGATCTCGTTGCGGTGGGTGTGAGCGGCGAGTTTCGGCACTCCGGTGGTGCCGCCGGTGTGGAACAGGGCTGCCACGTCGTCGGCGGTGTGATCGTCGGTGACCTCGGTCCGGGGGTGGTCGTCGGCGTCGAGGTAGGCGACCGCGATTGCATGCGCAAGGTTCGGCGGCGCGGGAGGCGCACCGGCACCAGTCGGTGGCAGGAGGAACACGGTGTCGACGTCGGTCGCCGCGAGGATGTCGGCGAGTCCACCGAACATCGCGGGATCGAGATCGGGGCCGGCGGCGATGAGGACCCGCGAGCCGGACCGGCGGATCAGCTCACCGACGTGGCGGGCATCCATGGCAGGGTTGATCGGCGCCGCGATTCCGGCGCGCTGGGCCGCGAGGAACGCCTCGATCAGTCCGGCACAGTTGGGCGCCAGGAGGGTGACGGGATCCTGTGGTCCCACGTCGGCGGCGCGTAGCGTCGCCGCGTGCCGGTCGACCGTCGCCAGGAGTTGAGCGTAGGTTCGATCGGTGGTCTGCTGCCAGCCGGCGGCATCCGGCATGACGCGGATGGCGGTTCGTTCCGGCCACAGCTGCGCTGCCCGGTGCAGTGCCTGATAGGTCGTGTCGGGAAGTCCTCGTTCGGACAGAGGGGTCAGTTCGATGTCGGCGAGATCGGCGGGGGCGTCATAGACGGGCCAGAGCGCGGCCTCTGCACCGGTCGTGGTCGCCCTCATGCCTCACGCACCACGGTGCGCTGGGTGCCCAGGTCGAGCGTGCCATCTCCGGAACGGATGTCGGCTTCGACGATGTCCCCGTGTTTGAGGTACTTGGGGTTGTTGGCCTGCCGACGGAAGAACGCTTTCCACTTCACGTGTGGGGGCAGGAGTGCGCCGATCATCTCGATGGGTTTGGGCGGAGCGGTGAGCGCGGTTCCTCCCGGGGTTCCGGTGAGCAACAAGTCGCCGGCATCGACCCGCTGGAACCGGGTGAGGGCGCGCACCGCTTCGAGAGGGCTGTAGATCATGTCCGCGACGGAGCTGTTCTGACGGGTGACCCCATTGACCCGCAATTGCAGGGTCAGTGTGGGGAACTTCGCCCACTCGCCGGGTTCGAGGAGCAGCAGCACCGGGCCGACCGGTGTGAACGACGGGTAGGACTTCGCTTCGTAGAACTGAGTTTTGGGCAGTTGCACATCGCGGGCAGAGACGTCGTTGGTGATGACCAGACCGGCGACGAGTTCGGCCAGCGATTCATTGTCCACCGTCGACCCCACGGGGAGGGTCTGACCGAAGACGAGGCCGATCTCGACCTCGTAGTCCAGCAGCGAAACCTGGCCGGGTTTGACGATGTCAGCGGTCGGGCCGCTGATCGACCCCGAGGATTTGCGAAAGAACGTCAGCGGAACCTTGCCGGGGTCCATACCGGAATCACGAACGTGCGAAACATAATTGGTCATCTGTGCGATCACCCGGCACGGCGCGGTGACCGGTGAGAGCAGCTCGAGTTCGGACGGGTCGACTGTCGGACCGTCACCTGACACGGACCTGGGAACCGCCGACCGGTCGGCGATCAGTTCGGCGGTCGTGGTGGCGGAGGTATCGATCCGACGGGCGCCGGCGGGCACCCTCACCCACCACGCCTCGTCGGTACGAAGGACGGAAAAGCTCATGAGCGTGCAACTTTCATCAGGCCGAGTAGGCGTTGGACATCGAACTCGTTCTCCGACTCGCGCAGCGACGTCAGGATCGCGGTGAACTCGCGTAGCGCCGCGCGACCTGGTTTCACGCCGAGGAAGTCGGCCGTCGCCGGAGGTCCCCACTGGTTGAGACCCGAAGCGGTCATCGGTGCCCAACCGGTGGCGACCGTGTGATCGAAGTGGTCGCCGTCGGTGAAGTGTTCGACGAGGAAACCGTCGGGATCGCGCCAGTAGTCGAAGATCTGACTGCCCTGAATGTGGCGGCCGACTCCCCAGGAGTGGGCGTAGCCGCGATCGGTCAGGTACTCACCGCCCGCTGCGAGGGCGTCGAGGTCACAGACCTGGTACGCCGAGTGCACATACCGGTCGGCCGGACCCAGCGTGAGGGCGAGCGTGTGATGGTCTGCCGGTTCCGGACCCCGGTCGCAACGCATGAAACTCATGACCGGGCCGCGTTCACGCTGTCCCGGGTAGTAGAGGAAGTCGCTGACGATCATGCCCAGGTTGTGCAGATACCAGTTGAGAGACTCCAGATATCGCGTGGACTGCAACACCACGTGGCCGAGCCGTTCGACGACCGCGGGAGCGCGCGGAGGACGTTGCGGGGTGTTGGTGCGGGTCTTGCCGTGCTCGAAATTGAAGGATCCGCGCACGGTTTGCAGTGGCATCGCCGGCCATTCGGTGACTCCGGCGACCACTCGCACCCGACATCCGCTCGGGTCGCGCGTCGTCACCGCACAGCCTCCGAGGAGATCGCCGAGCGGTTCCACTGGACGTCCCCACTCGTCGGCGAGGACGTGGAGGTCGGACTCGTCGTTCGCGCGGAACGCGACACCGGTAAATGCCGTTCGCGATGCCTGCCGCACGATCACGCAGGGAGAGCCCGCCAGCGCCCCACGCAGGTGAAGCTCGCGCGGCGTCTGGACCGTCGGACTGAACCCGAAGTCCACGGCGAAGGCTGCGGTACGCGCCAGGTCGGGCTTGTCGAATTCCAGCCAGGCGATGTCGCGGACCTTCACCAGCGGTTGCCTGCGTCGCCCGGGATGCTCGCCGGGCCGGGCCCCCTCGTCGGCGTGCAGACCTTCGTGTACGTCGTGCTGCAGTGGCATCGCGACTCCAGATCTCATTGATTGACGATATCGTCATATACGACGCATGCGTCAGTCAAGTACTTCTGACGCTTTCGTCAGTGGTGGGTATGCGACCATTGGGCCTCCTGTGGAAAGGAGTGGCCGATGGCCGAGGATGACCCCGCCGTGGCGACACGCGCCCAGCGACGTAAGGCGCAGACGCGGCGGTCACTCATCCGCGCGGCCCAGCAGCTGTTGGCCGAGGGTCGGACATCGGCCTCGGTGCTCGACATCACCACTCTCGCCGATGTGGGCAACGGGTCCTTCTACAACCATTTCGCGACCAAAGACGAGTTGTTCGAGGCCGCGGTGGTGGCCATCGTGGACGATCACGGCGAGTTGCTCGACGGTTTCACCGACGGCATTGCCGACCCGGCCGAGGCTTTCACGCAGAGCTTTCGCCTGACCGGACGTCTGCATCGCCGGTTTCCGGAGTTGAGCAAAGTCGTTGTCAACTACGGCTTGTCGATGCTGACCGCCTCCGATGCCGGTTTGCTTCCGCGGGCACGACGCGACATCGAGGCCGCGGTCGCCGGCGGACGGTTCGTCGCCCCCGATGTCGACCTCGCGCTGACCGTGGTCTCCGGGGCGACTCTGTCGCTGGCGTTGCTCCTCCTCGAACAACCCGAGCGTGACGACACGGTCGCAACCGACGCGGTCGCGGCTCACGTCCTTCGGGCCCTGGGCGTCCGCGAGGCCGACGTCCGCACGCTCATCGCGCTACCGCTACCGAGTTGGGACTGATCGCGACAGTCGACGGGTCGTCGTGGACGCCAGGTCGCGTGCACGAAGACAACATCAGGCGAAAGAGGCGCGGAAGCTCTCGAACCCCTGAAGACAGTTGTTGCGCAACGGCACCGGGTTCCTGACGGCGATGGTGTCGACTCGCTCGACCATGGCCCGCAGCAAGGTCTGCATCTCGAGTTTGGCCAATTGCATACCGACACAGGTGTGCACACCGTGGCCCCATCCGACGCTACTGCCACGCCGCAGCAGGGAGAAACGCTCGGGGTGATGGAAGTGCCGTTCGTCGCTGTTGGCTGCGGCGAACACCACGGCGACGCGGTCCCGGGGTCGCAGGCGTACTCCGCCGATCTGGGTGGGAACGGCCACCGATCGGGTGAAGACCCGGACCGGCGATGCCATCCGTACGGCTTCGACCACCGCGGTCGGAATCAGTTCCGGTTCTGCCCGCAGCTGTTGCCAGACTTCGGGATTGGTCCCCAGATTCCACAGCAACTGGCCGGTCGAGAGGATCGTGGTGTCCAGGCTCGGCGCGACGAAGTCGATGATCATGTTCTTCGCCTCGATGCGGCTGATCTCGCCGCGGTCGGCGGCATCGAGCACGGTCGCCGCCCACCCATCGGGTGTCACATGACGACGTCCGATCGCCACGGTGTAGAGAAACAGGCCCAGCGAGCCACGCAGAGACCGGAGTGCTCGCCGGTTCGTCGGACCCAGGCCATCGAACGTGGCCCGTCCCCACGTCAGCATCTGCTCCGGAGACACCTTCACCCGACCAATTCAGCCACCGCCTGAACAGGAAGGCGCGTCGCGAAATCGGCTATCCCGTCGAAGCTCTCGCGGGCCAGGAGCCTGTCGACGACCGCAGCCGCCTCCCGCTCGAGCGTAGGTAGCGACGGGCGAATGGCCCGCGAGGTCAGCGACTGCATCAGGATCATGCGACGGGTCATGTGCGTGTCGTCGTCACTGGCCAGCGTCGTGTAGTGCCCCAGAGTGTTGGCCACGGGGTTCGCCGCGACACCCCGCCCGCTGCGGAACGACGAGTCGTCGCGCAACGCCATTCGAACATCATCGAACCGCCCGATCGCGAGCACGCGATAGCGAGGAAGCCACACCACCGGCCCAGCGTCCCGGACGCGCTGGTACACCCCGTGCGGATCGTCGACAGCCTCATCGCCGTACAGATCGACATCAACGACCGGAGCCCCGCGATGAGTTTCCGTCGGCGACGAAGCACGCTGTCCCGTCATCTGCCCGCCTAAGTCGAGAACCGCGGCCGGCTGGCCTGCGTTATGGCCAAGTTCGTCATAGCTGACGAAATCATCATCTAGGTGAGGGCCGAGGTCAAGTCGTCTTCTCGCTGTAGGCGGGTACACCCACAGGCGGACCCGCCTACATCTGAACGACGACCGGCGGCCGACCTCGGATGGTGCTGTTCCGGGCCGACCACGTCACGAGAATCAACCACCGGGGCCGCTCGACGACCGCCACGAGACGGGCCGCATCGACATCGCACCGAGCGCGGCGCGAGGACTTGTCCGCAGTCCGAATCGCGTGGTTCCGCGCACCCCCGTGACGCGCCGTACTCGCGCGTAGCGATTTGACTCGTAAGAATCACACCGTCGAACCACCCCGCGCGTCCCGGATCGCCACTGAGCTGGGTCGGCGCGCTGTACCGTACCTGCGGACCTTCAACCGCACGACGACGACGTGAATGGAGCCGGTGTTGTTTTCTCGTATCGCCATCGTGAACCGAGGTGAGGCCGCGATGCGGCTCATCCACGCCGTTCGGGGCCTGTCGGAAGAGACCCGGCAGCCCATCGAGGTCATCGCCCTGCACACCGATGTGGATCGCAACGCCACGTTCGTGCGCGAAGCGGACGTCGCTTACGACCTCGGACCGGCGGCATCGAGGCCGTACCTGAACATGAAGGTGCTCGAACACGCCCTGCTGGAGACCGGTGCCGACGCGGCATGGGTCGGCTGGGGCTTCGTGGCCGAGGACCCGCTGTTCGCCGAACTGTGCGACCGCATCGGCGTCACGTTCGTCGGGCCGTCGGCCGAGGCGATGCGCAAGCTCGGCGACAAGATCGGCGCCAAGCTGATCGCCGAAGAGGTGGGCGTCCCAGTGGCGGCGTGGAGCCGCGGCGGTGTGGACACCCTCGACGAGGCGGTGGCCGCGGCAGCCGAGATCGGCTACCCGTTGATGCTGAAGGCGACCGCGGGCGGTGGCGGCCGCGGCATCCGGAAGGTCACCAGCGACGCCGATCTCCGCGACGCCTACACCCGCACCCGCGAGGAGGCCGAGCGTGCCTTCGGCAGCGGCGTGGTGTTCCTGGAACGGCTCGTGACCGGTGCGCGTCACGTCGAGGTCCAGGTCATCGCCGACGGTCAGGGCACCGCGTGGGCCCTGGGCGTGCGTGACTGCTCGGTCCAGCGCCGCAACCAGAAGATCATCGAGGAATCGGCGTCGCCGGTCCTCCCCGCGGACCGGGTCGCCGAGCTCAAGGCCTCGGCGGAGCGGCTCGCCGTCGCCGTGGGTTACCGGGGCGCGGCCACCGTCGAGTTCCTCTACCACCCGGGCGAGAATCTCCTCGCGTTCCTCGAGGTCAACACCCGTTTGCAGGTGGAGCACCCGATCACCGAGGCGACCACCGGCTTCGACCTGGTGCGCGCGCAGCTGCACGTCGCCTCCGGCGGACGGCTCGAGGGTGCGGCGCCGAGCGAGCGCGGACACGCCATCGAAGCCCGCCTCAACGCCGAGGATCCCGACCGCGACTTCGCGCCCGCACCGGGCCGCATCGACCTGCTCGAGCTGCCCGCGGGACCGGGTATCCGCGTCGACACCGGTGTGAGCGAGGGCGACACCATCCCCGCCGACTTCGACTCGATGATCGCCAAGATCATCGCCTACGGCCGCGATCGCGACGAGGCGCTCGGCCGTCTGCGCCGCGCGATCCGCGAGACCCGCGTCATCATCGCCGGCGGAGCGACGAACAAGAGCTTCGTGCTCGAGTTGTTGGATCAGCCGCAGGTGATCGACGGCAGCGCGGACACCGGCTGGATCGACCGCGTGCGCGCCGAGGGCGGCCTCGTCGCCAACCGGCACTCGGCCATCGCTCTCATCGCCGCCGCTATCGACGCCTACGAGGAAGAGGAACTCGTCGAACGGCAGCGCCTGATGTCGACGGCCTCCGGTGGCCGCCCGCAGGTGCAGCACGAGAGCGGGCGCCCGCTCGACCTCAAGCTGCGCGGCGTCGCCTACCGCGTGCGTGTCGCCGCCATCGGTGCTCATCGCTTCCGGGTCGTCATCGAGACGCCGGGGGAGACCCGCACCGCCGACGTCGACCTGGAGCGTTTCGACGACCACGCCGCGCAGCTCGTGGTGAACCGGGTCCGCTACCGCCTGCTCACCGACACCCATGGACCGATCCACCTCGTCGACGTCGACGGGGTCACCCACCGCGTCAGTCGCGACGAGGGTGGTGTGGTGCGCTCGCCCGCGCCGGCGCTCGTCGTCGCGACGCCGCTGCAGGCCGGTGACGAGGTCGACGCGGGCGCCCCCATCCTGGTGCTCGAGAGCATGAAGATGGAGACGGTGCTGCGCGCCCCGGTGCGCTCGCGGATCAAGGAATGCGCGGTGTCGGTCGGTACGCAGGTCGAGACCGGCGCCACCCTGATGCGACTCGAGCCGCTCGCCGACGACGCGGACGAGGCCGAAGAAGAAGTCGGCGCGACCGTCGACCTCGAACTGCCGGAGGAGCCCCAGGTCGACCCGACCGAACGCACCACCCGCAGTCAGGAAGACCTGCGCAGCCAGCTGCTCGGCTTCGACGTCGACCCCAACCACCGGACGCGACTGCTCGACGAATACCTCGCGGTCCGCCGGGCCGCCATCGACAGCGGACGTCGTCCGCTCGCCGACGAACTCGAACTCGTGACGGTGTTCGCCGACCTCGCCGAGCTGAGCCAGAACCGGCCGTCGCGGCACGAGGTCGGGGTCGAGCACGTGCACAGCGCGCGGGAGAACTTTCACACCTACCTGCAGAGTCTCGACGTCGAGCGCGACGGACTCCCCGCGGCGTTCCACGATCAACTGAGCCGCGCGCTCAGCCACTACGGCGTCACCGATCTCGAGCGCACCCCGGAGCTCGAGGCCGCGGTGTTCCGGATCTTCCTCGCGCTGCAGAACCCGAACGACTCGGCCGCGGTGATCAGCTCGCTGCTCCTGGAATGGCTCGACGAGCCGACCCCGCGCGACGAACTGCGCGACGCGGTGGGCACCGCCCTCGACCGCCTCGTCGCCGCCACCCAGGTCCGCTTCCCGGCCGTCGCCGACCTCGCCCGCGGCGTCATCTACGCCTGGTACGGCCAGCCGCTGCTGCTGCGCGACCGCGCCCGTGTCTACAGCAATGTGCGCAAGCAGCTCAAGTACCTCGACGAGAACCCCGACGCCGCCGACCGCACGAGCCGCATCGACGACATGGTGCGCAGCACCGAACCGCTCGTCCGGCTTCTCGGTCAGCGCATCGAGCGGCACGCCGACAACACGGTGATGCTCGAGGTGCTGACCCGGCGTTACTACGGCAACCGCGGCCTCGCCGACATCCGGATCCGGGAGGCCGGCGGGGCGACATTCGTGGTCGCCCAGCGAGATGCCGGTGACATCGCTTCGGCCGCAGTCGGTTTCGACGCCCTGCCGGCGACGATCGGCGGACTCGCCGAACTCGCCCGCGACACCGCCGCGGTCGATGCCGACATCTACCTGGCGTGGGAGCAGCAACCCGACGACTTCGACGTGCTCGCCGGGACACTGCACGACATCGTCGCCACCAGTTCGCTTCCGCCGCAGGTGCACCGCGTCACCATCACGGTCGCCGGCAGTGCCGATGCGCGGATGCATCACCACGTGACCTTCCGGCCGTCGGCGACGGGTATGGCCGAGGAACGCCTGATCCGCGGACTGCACCCCTACATCGCGCAACGCATGCAGATGGAACGGCTCCGCAAGTTCGACCTCACCCGACTGCCGTCGTCGGACGACGAAGAGGTCTACCTCTTCCGTTGTGTCGCACGGGAGAACGCGTCGGATCGCCGTCTCGTCGCCTTCGCGCAGGTCCGCGACCTGACCGCACTGCGCGACCAGGACGGCCGCCTGCTGACGCTGCCGACCGCCGAGGCGGCGCTCGCGTCGTGCGTCGACTCGATCCGGCGCGCGCAGCGCGGTTCCACCAACCTGTCCAGCGCCAACCGGATCATCATGTACGTGTGGCCGCCGATCGACGTCGACGCTGACGTCCTCGACGCGATCGCCGACCACATCCGCGGCACGACACAGGGAGTGGGGCTCGAAGAGGTCCAGCTCATCGCGCGTCGCCGCGACCGCGACACCGGCGAGCTGAGCAAGGTCTCGGTCCATTTCTCGGTCAACCCGACCGGCGGGTTCGACGTCCGGGTCGTCGACCCGACCGACGAGCCGATCGAACCGGTCGACGAGTACCGCCAGAAGGTGCTGCGGGCAGCCAAGCGCAACACGGTCTACCCGTACGAATTGGCAGCCATTCTGGGCGATTTCACCGAGTACGACCTCGACGCCGAGCAGCGTCTGGTGCCGGTCGACCGGGCCAAGGGTCGCAACTCGGCGGCGATCGTCGCCGGTGTGGTCACCACCCCGACCGAGAAGTACCCGCGCGGCGTCACCCGCGTGGTCCTGCTCGGCGACCCGACGAAATCGCTGGGCGCGCTGGCAGAACCGGAGTGCAGCCGGCTGGTCGCGGCGCTCGACCTCGCCGAGCAGATGCAGGTCCCGCTCGAGTGGTACGCACTGTCGTCGGGCGCGCGGATCTCCATGGATTCCGGCACGGAGAACATGGACTGGATCGCCCGGGCACTGAAGCGCATCGTCGAGTTCACGCAGGCCGGCGGTGAGATCAACATCGTCGTGGCCGGGATCAACGTGGGCGGGCAGCCGTACTGGAACGCCGAGGCGACGATGCTCATGCACACCAAGGGCATCCTGGTGATGACCCCGGAGTCGGCGATGGTGCTCACCGGCAAGCAGTCGCTGGACTTCTCCGGAGGCGTGTCGGCCGAGGACAACTTCGGCATCGGCGGATACGACCGCGTCATGGGCCCCAACGGCCAGGCGCAGTACTGGGCACCGAACCTCGGTGCGGCACGGGACCTCCTGATGGCTCACTACGAGCACACCTACGTGCTGCCGGGCGAGCAGACGCCGCGCCGCGCGATCACGAGCGACCCCGTCGACCGTGACATCTCCGACTACCCGCACGTCCTCGCGGGCAGCGATTTCACCACCGTCGGGCAGATCTTCTCGGCGGCCACCAACCCGGATCGCAAGAAGCCGTTCGACATCCGCACCGTGATCCGCGCCGTCGCCGACCAGGATCACCCGGTGCTCGAGCGCTGGGCGGGCATGGCCGACGCGGAGACCGCGGTGGTCACTGATCTGCACATGGGTGGAATCCCGTTGTGTCTCTTGGGTATCGAGTCACGGGAGGTGCCGCGCCGGGGATACACCCCCACGGACGGTCCCGACACCTACACCGCCGGCACGCTGTTCCCGCAATCGTCGAAGAAGGCGGCGCGCGCGATCAACGTGGCCAGCGGCAACCGACCACTCGTGGTGCTGGCGAACCTGTCCGGGTTCGACGGATCGCCGGAGTCGCTGCGCAAGCTGCAGTTGGAGTACGGCGCGGAGATCGGCCGGGCCATCGTGAACTTCAAGGGCCCCATCGTGTTCTGCGTGATCTCGCGCTACCACGGTGGCGCATTCGTGGTGTTCTCGAAGGCGTTGAACCCCAACATGACCGTGCTCGCCATCGACGGTTCGTTCGCATCCGTGCTGGGTGGTGCGCCGGCGGCCGCGGTCGTCTTCGCCGGCGATGTGGCCAAGCGGGTCAGTGCCGACGCGCGGGTGCGCGAACTCGAGGCCGAGACCGCACAGGCCACCGGTCCGGACCGCTCGCGGCTCAACGCCGAACTGGCCGACCTTCGACAGTCGGTGCGCGCGGAGAAGATCAGTGAGATCGCCGCCGAGTTCGACTCGGTGCACAGCATCCGCCGTGCCGTCGAGGTCGGCTCGGTCGACGCGGTCATCCAGGCCGACGAGCTCCGGCCCCAGATCATCGGTGCGATCGAGAAGTCGCCGGCGTGGGGTCGGCAGGACTCGCAGGTGGCCAGCTCCTAGAAGTCCTCTGCTTCCTGAGGTGCGCGAATGCCGCGCACCTCAGGAAGCAGGATCACCCGCGCTCGGCGATCTCCTTGATGGCGGCGAGGGTGGCCGGGATGCCCGCCAGCGCGGCGTCGCGACGCTGTTCGAGTTGATGCGATGCGTCGTCGCCGAAGCGTTCGGCGAACAGCTCGAACCCGGCCGGCTGCACGGCCCACGATTCGGTCAGCGTCGTCCCGTCGTCGTCGGGTTCGATCGTGTACGACCACCGCACGGCGTCGCCGTTGACCATCCAGGCGAACTCGACGGGCTCCTGTGCGGCGACCACCCGCGACTGGGTCTCCCACACCCGCTCGGGTGTCTCGTTGCGGCCGAAGAACCACGCGCCCACCTCCGGTCCGGTCGCGGGCTCCTTCCACCAGCACGCCTTGCAGATCGGGCTCCACTCGCCGGTGCGAGCGATGTCGGTCACCAGATCCCAGACCTGCTGCGGCGTGGCGTCGATGTGGATGGACTCGGAACGGGTGAATCGAGCACTGCGGTCGATGTCGCTGGTCGTCATGGGCCCTTCCTGCGGTCGCGTACCGACCATCCTAGGGAGGGCGCCGCTCAGGGCGCGATGGTCCGGTACCGGGACGGGCTGA
Organism: Gordonia sp. SCSIO 19800; assembly: GCF_018132775.1. Lineage (NCBI taxonomy): Bacteria > Bacillati > Actinomycetota > Actinomycetes > Mycobacteriales > Gordoniaceae > Gordonia > Gordonia sp. SCSIO 19800. The sequence goes on from NZ_JAGRQM010000018.1 coordinate 37,442, forward strand.
CCCCGAAGGTCCGGCTGAACGCACGACTGAAGTGCGACGGGTCGCGGAACCCGACCTGTGCGCAGATGTCGGCGACGCCCAGATCGCTCTGGACGAGCAGGTTACGGGCCCGGTCGAGCCGCCGGGCGTAGAGCCACGCCCGAGGTGTGGTGCCGGTCGTGCTGAACAGCTTGTGGACGTAGCGCACCGACATCCCGAGCTCTGCGGCCACCAGTGCGATGGTGTGGTCAGGATCGTGGAGGTGATCGGCCATCGCGTTCTGGACCGCGCGGAGGTCGGCGGCGTGTATCCGGTCGGTCGCGGTGCGAGGTGAGACCTGCTCGGTCATCGCGCCGGCGACCATGTCGAGGACCGCGCTCGCCACCGTGCTCGACGACGGCACGGAGACGCCCTGGACCTGGGCCGCGACATCGACCAGGAAGTTCGACACCAGCCGTCCGATGCCCGAGTCGACCGCGATCGCGCGGCCCGTCGCGTCGTCGACGACGTCGTGGGTTGCCCGCGCGATGAGCTGTTCCCGCGGGGCGCGCACGACGATCTGCTCGAACTCGGTTGCGCCACTGACGACGAAAGGTGCAGTGGCGTCGATGATCCCGAAGGCGCCGTGTTCCAGCAATCCGGTGCGCTCACCCTGTGAGATCGTCGCGGCCCCCTGGGTGATGAGGCACAGCAGATAGTCGTCGGCCGGATCGGATTCGATCATCGCCGGCGTGCGCACGACGGTGTGCGGATCGGCGCGGACCACGCTGACCGACAGGGCGCCGACGGGTCGGGCGACGATCTGTGCGGTGAACGGGCGTCGGTCCTGGGGCCAGTCGATGTCCATCTCGCAGAAGGTGGCGTCGAGGGCCTCGGCCCACCGCACCCGGCCCTCGGCACTCGCAAGCTCGCGGGTGCTCAGTTCCACGGATCCGGCGGTGCGCGCGGAGTCATCCATCGGTGCATTCGCAGTCATTCTCTCCCACCACCTCCACCCATAGTGTTCCAGATCACAAGACATCGCCGACGTGGCCGGCGGCATGACCGAACGAGCCGGCCCCAGACAACAGATATCCGGAACGACAACGGAGAGTCACATGACCGCAGTACAGCCCTCCCACGAGGTCACCCCGAAGTTCGTCGAAGAGATCACGATGGCCGAGCTGGAGGCCGATCCGTACCCCTTCTACGAGCGGCTCCGAAAGGAGGCGCCGGTGGCGTTCGTGCCGTCACTCGGGATGTACATCGTCTCGACCCGCGAACTCTGCATGCAGATCGCGAAGGACTCGGACACCTGGCCTGCGGTGATCTCCCCGGCCGGCGGACGCACGTTCGGCCACGGTGCGCTGCTCAACTCGAACGGCCCCGAGCATCGCGACCTGCGCGACATGGTCGAGCCGCATCTGCAACCGTCGGCTGTCGACGACTACATCGACGATCTGGTGCGTCCGTTCGCACGCGAACTGCTGGAGCGGATCGAGGACAACGGTTCGGCCGACATCGTCGCCGAGTACTGCGAACCGGTCAGTGTCCGTGCCCTCGGCGACCTGCTGGGCCTCGGAGATGTGAGCACGGACAAACTGCGGGAGTGGTTCCACAAGCTCAGCGGCTCGTTCACCAACTCCGCGATGACGCCCGACGGCGAGTTCGCCAATCCCGACGGCTTCGTCCCGGGGGACGAGGCGAAGGCCGAGATCATCGCGCACGTCGACCCCAAGATCGACGAGTGGATCGTCAACCCGGATCACAGCGCGATCTCGCACTGGCTCCACGACGGGATGCCGGAAGGCCAGACGCGCAGCCGCGACGTCATCTATCCCAACCTGTATGTGTTCCTTCTCGGGGCGATGCAGGAGCCGGGACATGCGATGGCGACCACACTCGCCGGTCTGTTCAGCCGGCCGGAACAGCTGGAGCGGGTCGTCGACGATCCCGGCCTCATCCCCAGGGCGGTCGGTGAGGGTATGCGGTGGGTCGCGCCGATCTGGTCGGCGGCCGCGAAGATCGCCACCGACGAGGTCGTCGTCGGCGGTGTGACGATCCCGCAGAACTCCGTGGTGATGCTGTCCTACGGGTCGGCGAATCAGGACGAGAACGCCTACGACGCCCCGACCGCCTACGACCTCGACCGGGCCGTGATCCCGAACATGACCTTCGGTGGCGGCGTCCATGCCTGTGCCGGAACCTATTTCGCGAACAACGTGATCCGGATCGCGCTCGAGGAACTGCTGGAGACGATCCCGAACATCGAGCGAGACACCGACCACGAGGTCAACTTCTGGGGCTGGGGCTTCCGCGGTCCCAAGGAGCTCCACGTGAAGTGGGAGGTCTGAGCCGTGACCAGCACACATCGGGTCCGTATCCAGGGCTCGGACACCCCGTTCGAGGTCGCCGACGACCAGTCGGTTCTCGACGCGGTCCTGCGTGCCGGGGAGTGGCTCCCGCACTCCTGCACGCAGGGAACATGCGGGACCTGCAAGGTGCGGGTACTCGACGGCCAGGTGGCGCACAATGATTCGCCCGCGTACACGCTGACGCCGGCCGAACGGTGTGCCGGCCTGGCGCTGGGCTGTCTGGCCACGCCGTGCTCCGACCTGGTCGTCGAACCACTGGGCACCGCGTCGGACGATGGCGCACCACGGCATCCACTGCGCGATTTCGACGGCACCGTCGTCGCCCTGGACGACATCGCCACCGACACGCGGCGACTCGTCGTCGAACTGGACGAACCGATGTCGTTCAACGCCGGTCAGTACGCGGAACTGCAGATCCCCGGTACCGGTCTCGGACGTCAGTATTCGATGGCCAACCCGCCGTCGGAACCGAAGCGCCTGGAGTTCCACATCAAGCGCACCGTCGGTGGAAGGGCAACGGACGGTTGGATCTTCAGCGCGCTGTCGGTGGGGGAGCGGGTGGAACTCCGTGGACCGCTGGGCCAGTTCCACCTCGTCCGCGAACAGAGCGAACCGGCCATCCTCATCGGTGGGGGCACCGGACTCGCCCCGCTCAAGTCGATCGCCCGTCATGTGCTCGATCACGGTCTGGTCCCCGAGTTGTACCTCTACCACGGTGGCCGACGCCGCGACGACCTCTACGACGTCGACTTCTTCCGCGACCTCGAGGCCGAGCACGGCAACTTCCACTACCGGCCCGTCCTGAGCGAGGAGCAATGGGATGGGTCGACCGGGATGGTCACCGACGCGGTCGTCGAGGACTTCCGGAGCTGTAAAGGGCTGAGCGCGTACCTGTGTGGCCCACCGGCCATGATCGAGGCCGGAGTCCGGGCGCTCAAACGTCGCCGGATGGCGCCCCGTCTCATCTTCCGCGAGGAATTCACCGTGGCGGCACCCGTGGCGACCACTGCAGCGTCGTGACATCCCGCTCGAACCCGAAAGGCAAGCCATGTACCGACTCACCGTGATCTACGGACACCCGCTCGACCCGGCAGCCTTCGACCGGCACTACGAGAACGAGCATGCCGAGCTGGTTCGCCGCATCCCCGGACTGCGGCGGTTCGCCGCAGGCAAATGCGAGTCCCTCGACGGCACCGAACCCGCCTCGTACAGTGTGGCCGAGCTGTACTTCGATTCGAAAGAGTCTCTTGGGCAGGCACTCGGCTCGCCCGAGGGGCAAACCGCGGCCGGCGATGTCGCGAACTTCGCCACCGGCGGTGCCACCATGTTGTTCAGTGACGAGTCGACGGTGGGGCCCTGAGATGGCCGCGTTGCAGACCGTCCAGAAGATCGGCCCGGTCCTGGATCTGTTCACCGTCGAACGTCCGGAGTGGGGTGTGTCGGAGGTCGCGGGTGAGCTCGGCGTCCCCCGGTCGAGCGCGCACGCGCTGCTGGCCTCACTGGTCGACATCGGCCTGCTCCAGTGCCGCGCCCGCGGCCGCTACCGCATCGGCTGGCGGGTCGTCGAGCTGAACCAGGCGTTGCAGGGCACGGTCGACGTCAAATCCTGTGCCGCACCGGCTTTGCAGGTGCTGTCGGAGAAGTTCGGCGAGACAACCCATCTCGCGGTCATGGAACGCTACCGGGTGATATACGTCGACAAGGTGCTCGGCAATCACGTCATCAACGTGTCCGGCGCCCGGATCGGCGCCCAACTCGACGCGCACTGCAGCGCGGTCGGCAAAGTACTCCTCGCGCACTGCGACCCGGCTCAGCTGGCCCGCAACGTGACCGACAAGCAGCTCCGGCGGTACACGTCGTCGACCGTCACGGACCCGGACGAACTGGCGGCCGAACTGAAGGGTGTGCTGCGTCGGGGTTGCGCCTTCGACCTGGCCGAAGCCGTTCCCGACGTGCACTGCGTCGCGGCTCCGATCCGCGACGAGATGGGGGTGGTCGTGGCGGCGATGTCGATCACCGCGCCCGCGACCAGATTCGTCCCGGCACAACACGAATTCCGGCGTGCGGTCATCGCGGCCGCCGCCGACGCGTCCCGCGCGCTGAGCACCTCGTCCGGCGACGAGTCCACGCCCATCCGCCTGCCCGAGCGCGAGGTCTCCGTCCTGCACGCGGTGGCGGGATGACCCCGCGATCGCCGTTCCTCAGCCCAGAAAGATCGTGCCTTCCATGACCGACCATGCCGACGACGCCGACCTCGTCCGCACCGCCGCCGAGGCACTCCTCGACGCCTACCGCCACCACACCACGATCGAACCCCTGGCCTCGCGGTTCGCGGGCCACCCACTGTCGACCGCGTACGAGATCGCGCTCGCGCAGGTTCAGGACTGGGAGAAGAACGGCGATGTGGTGAAGGGCCACAAGGTGGGGCTGGCCTCCCGTGCCATCCAACGGCAGATGGGTGTCGACCAGCCGGACTTCGGGCACCTCACGGCGAGCATGTTCCATCTCGAGAACGCCCCGATCCCGGCGGGCACCTTCATCCAGCCGCGCATCGAGCCAGAGGTCGCCTTCGTCCTCGCCAAACCGCTTCGCGGGCCGGGGGTCACGGTCGCAGAGGCCACCGCGGCCGTCGACTTCGTGCTCCCCGCACTGGAGATCGTGGACTCGCGCATCCGCGACTGGCGGATCGGCATCTTCGACACCATCGCCGACAATGCGTCGTCGGGCGGGGTGATCCTGGGCGGACGGCCGGTGCCGCTCGTCGACGTCGACCTGCGGATGGCCGGCTGCAACCTGCATGTGAACGGCGACCTCGTCGACACCGGCGCCGGTGGTGCGGTGCTGGGATCCCCGATCAACGCGCTGGTCTGGCTGGCGAACACAGTCGGGCCGCTGGGTGTCACCCTCGAACCAGGCCACGTGGTCCTGCCCGGTTCGATGACCGCGGCCGTGCCGGTCGCGCCGGGGGACACCGTGGTCGCCACCATCGCCGGACTCGGCAGCGTCACCGCGGTGCTGGCCGGCGCGTGAGTGCTCGTGTCCTCGAACCATCAGGAGAAGATGTGACAGACAAAGGAATCGACGATTGGAGTGCGGTTCGCGTCGCCGGCACGCTGCTCGCCGCCGAACACTCGCGGACGCCGCGGACCTCGATCCACCACGAGTGGCCGGGCCTGACACTCGACGTAGCCTATGCCGCTCAGGACATCGCGCTCGCCGATCGGCGCTCGCGCGGAGAGACCGTGACCGGAATCAAGCTGGGCCTGACCTCGCGGGCCAAGCAGAAACAGATGGGCGTCGACGAACCGTCGGTCGCCTGGCTCACCGACGCGATGGTGCTGCCCGCCGGTCTGCCGGTTCCGCGTGAGCGACTCATCCATCCGCGCGCCGAGCCGGAGATCGCCTTCGTGCTCGGGCGGCCCCTCACCGGTCCCGGTGTCACCGCGGCCACAGCACTCGCCGCGGTCGACCATGCGATGGCCGCGATCGAGATCATCGACAGTCGCTACTCGGGGTTCAAGTTCACCCTCGCGGATGCGGTGGCCGACAACAACTCCTCCGGCGTCTACGTGACGGGTCCGGTCATCCGAGATGTCGCGAACGTGGACTTCGGACTCGAGGCGTGCCTTCTGGAGATCGATGGCGACATCGTCGCCACCGCGACGGGCTCGGCGGTGCTCGGACATCCTGCCGAGGCACTGGCGTTCGCGGCCAACACCTTCGGCGCGCGGGGCGTCACCCTGGAGGCAGGGTGGGTCGTCCTCACCGGCGGCATGACGGACGCTGTGCCGGTCGAGCCGGGTAGCCGGGTCGCGGCACACTTCACCACGCTCGGCTCGATCACGATCGCGGGAGGGTGAGATGCCGTTCATCGATGTGACCATCGCCCAGGGGCGTTCACCCGACGAGGTGCGCGCGCTGATGCGCGAACTGACGGCGGCCGCCCACCGTGCGATCGGCGCGCCGATCGCGAACATCCGAGTATGCGTCCGCGAGGTCCCGACCACCCACTGGTCGGCGGGCGACGTCACCGTTGCCGAACGTCAGGCGGCGATCACGGAATCGTGAGGCGCGGGAGGAGCTGCTCGCTACTGTCCACGGGAACTGCAACAAATGGTCCCTGATTCGAAACCGCCGCTATACCTGCAGTCCGGCCGATGACCGGCAGACTTCAACTCGACCGATGGACTTCGATCGAAGTCTAGGAGTCGAGTTGAAGTCTGTTGGTCACGCGGCGCGTCAGCTCTGCTCCCTGGCCGTCCGGGTCGCCGACGTCGATCCCGAGAGTGTTGCGCCCGCTGATGATGCGTCGTTAAACACGGTGCACATGCGGGTGACCGAGCAGGGCAGAGTCGCGATCGCCGCGGACGTGACCGCGGTGATCGGGGAGAAGTCCTGTCGATGATCGACGAACGATCCTGCCCGCGGCCGGAACCCGACGGCGCCGAGGATCGTCGCAGTGTCGGATAACGCCGCGCCGACGGTTTGGAACTATTGCTGAATCAGGCGGCGGTCGGTGCGGCGATGACCACCGCTGGCGCGCCCCGCACCCAGGTGCTGGTGACCATCCCGGCCGACAACACCGATCCGGCGCGGCTGCCGTGGGTCGGTGCGGTCACGGCGTCGACGGCACGACGACTGTCCTGCGACGGTGGGGTGGCCGAGATCGTGCTCGACACCGAGGGCGTGCCGTTGCGGATGGGCACCACGAATCGGCTGTTCCCACACCACTTACGTCGAGCGATCATCGTTCGCGATATCTGCTGTGTGAAATGCGTTGCCCCCGCGGCGCATACGCAGGTCCACCGTCTCGTCCATAGGGCTGATGGTGGTCCGACTGATCTGGACAACGGGTGCTTGCTGTGTCAGCGCTGCCATACCCAGGTCATCACCATGGCTGGGAGGTGGTGATGGGTCCTGATCGGCATCCGTGGCTGATCCCGCCGGCCGACATCGACCCCCGACGGTTACCCCGGCCTGCCTACAACCGCCGCACCATGCGACTCGACGACGCCCTCGTGTAGTCGCCAACCCTAGAACCACCGCGCCCAGACTCTCCGGCGTCGACTCCGGCGCCACACGACCTTTGACAACTCCACAGGGTGGATGTGTCGGGCTCAGCGAGCCGCGCGGAGTGCGATCTCCGACGCCCGGACATCACTCGCCGGCTGGCCGGCGATGCCCCAGTTCTCCGGCGCCACCTCGACAATCTGTCCACGGACGCCCGAGCGTTCAACGTCCAGGTGCTCGACGACGAGGTCGGTGAACGCGGCCAGAAGTTCCGAACGTTGCTGCGGCGGACGGCCTGCGAGCACGATGGCGGTGAAATAGGGGGCTGCCGACCCGCCGTCGGCGACGAGCTGTCCGCCGACGGCGAGGTCGGTCGGGTCGTACTGCACGACGAAGGCGCGTACCCGCTCGATCGGTGAGTCGAGGATGCGGGAGTAGGCCGCACTCGCGGCGGTCAGCAGAGCGGCGCGCTGCTCGGTGGACGCGCTGCCGACGGGGATGTGGAAGTGTGCAACCGGCATGTTGGCTCCGTTCGGGAAGTGCCCGCGTCCGTTTCGGACCGGGCTACTGGATGCCGTGGCGAGTTCCGCCGTCGGCGTTGAGGACGCTGCCGTGCAGCACGGCGGCCTGGGGCTCGAGCAACATCTCGACGAGCCAGGCGATCTCGTCCAGTGTGGGCAGGCGACCCAGCGAGGTCTTGGCCGTGTACCTGTCCCAGATCTCCTGCGGCGCGGCCCCGGTCTCACGCGATTCGGTGTCGACGAAGGCGCGGAGCCGAGGGGTGTCGATGGGCCCGGGCGCGATGGTGTGCACGGTGACACCCCGGGGTCCGTAGAGTGCCGAGATCTGTCGCATCAGATTGAACAACGCGGCATTGGCGGTACCCGGTCCCGCGTCGAGGGGCCCCGGTTCGAGTCCGAGTGAACCCGCGACCGCTACGAACCGCGAGCCGTCGGCGAGATGGTCGCGGACTGCTCGCAGCAACCGGACGGTGCCGGCCACCTTGATGTTGGCCGCGGTGGCCAGCAGCGATGGCTCGATCGCGTCCGCGGAGCCGCGCACCGGGAGACCGGCCGCGAACACCGCGAGTCGTACGGGCCCGTCGAGGCAGGATCGGATCGCGTCCACGGACCAGTCCTCGGCGATGTCGGCCGCGCACGGGATGATCAGTTCGTCTGTTGCCGCGAGCTGTTCGAGTTCCTCGGCACGGCGCCCCACCGCGAGAACCCGCATCCCGCGTGCCACCAGGCGTCGTGTGAACACGGTCCCCATCGCGCCGGTCGCGCCGACGACCACACATGTCTCGGTTGTGGACACGGGTCCTACTTCCGGATGCGCAGGGTCACCGCACGGGGTTCGGTGAAGAACTCGCGTGAGTACTGGCCACCCTCACGGCCCAGGCCGCTGATGCCCTCACCGCCGAAGGGCAGCCGGAGATCGCGTTCGAAGAAGGTGTTGATCCAGACCGTGCCGGCCTTCCAGCGCGCGGCCATCCGATGAGCCCGATCGAGGTTCTGCGTGAACAGGATTCCGGCGAGACCGTAGGGGGAGTCATTGGTGATGCGCAGCGCCTCCTCTTCGGTGTCGAAGCCCAGAACCGTCTCGACGGGACCGAAGATCTCCTCACGTGCCGTGCGGGAGTCATTGGTCAGGCCGGTGATGACGGTCGGCGGATAGTAGAAGCCGCCCGCCCGATCGGGGTCGGTGAGTCGTTCGCCGCCGGTGATGATCTTGCCGCCTTCATCCTGCGCGAGTTCGACGTAGCTGTGCACCTTGTCGAGGTGACGCTGCTCGATGAGCGGCCCCATGAACGTCGTCGGGTCCTTCGGGTCCCCGACCACGAGCTTCCGCGCCTCCTCGACGAAGCGCTCGACGAACTGCTCGCGGATCGAGTTCTGCACCAGCAGTCGCGAACCCGACAGGCAGACCTGCCCGTTGCCGCCGAAGATGGCCCGAAGGGACATCGGCACGGCCACATCGAGATCGGCGTCGGCGAACACGATGTTGGCCGACTTGCCACCCATCTCGGCCGAGACAGGCGTGTGGTTCGCGGCGGCCGCCTGCAGGATCTTCACGCCCGTGGCACTCGATCCGGTGAAGGTGATGCGGTCGACGCGCGGATCGGAGGTCAGCGGTCCGGCGACGGCCTCACCACCGAAGCCGTGGACGACGTTGAGCACCCCGGGCGGCAGACCCGCCTCGAGCGCGATCTGCGCGAAACGGTTGGCGGTCAACGGTGTCTGCGGTGCCGGTTTGAGTACCACGGTGTTGCCGAAGGCAAGTGCGGGCGCGATCTTCCATGTCGCCAGCATCAGCGGCGCGTTCCACGGACTGATCGCGGACACGACCCCGGCGGGCGGGTAGAGGACGTAGGAGAGCAGATCGCCGTCCGGGTAGGCCTCGTTCGCGGCCATCGAGACGTAATCGGCGAAGAAGCGCAGGTTGTGGGCCACCCGCGGGATCTCGGCGTGCAGCGACTGCGTGATCGTCTTGCCGCCGTCACGGGTTTCGAGCTGTGCCAGCTCCTCTCGGTGCTCGTCGACGGCGTCGGCGACCGCATGCAGGATCGCCGCGCGTTCCTTGGGTGACATCTGCGGCCACGGCCCGTCGTCGAAAGCTGCTCGGGCAGAGTCGATCGCAGCGAGACCGTCGTCGGCGGTGCCGCGCGCCACCCGCGCGAGCAACGTGCCGTCATGCGGGTCGCGCGACTCGAACGTCGCACCGTCCGAAGCTGTGCGCCACTCATCCCCGATGAGGTGGCGGACCTCGGCGGTACCGTTCTGATCGGTGCTTGTCAGATGGCTGGAAAGAGTCATTGCGTCACACCTCTGCCGCGACGGGCGTCTCGTACGTGCGGCCCGCGAGTTCCGAGGCCACATCGATGATCATGTCTTCCTGGCCGCCGATCACCCCGCGCCGGCCGAGTTCGAGCAGGATGTCCCGGGCCGGGACCCCGAACTTCTTCGCAGCGCGCTTGGTGGGGTGGAAGAACGTCGAGTACACCCCGGCGTATCCCAGTACGAGAGCGGTCTCGTCGACGATCTGCGGCTCGGTCATCAGTGGGGCCACGACGTTCTCGGCGGTGTCGATGAGCGGGAACAGCTCGACGCCGGTGTCCCAGCCGGCGCGTTCGAATGCGCCGGCGAGGACTTCGGTCTGGGCGTTGCCCGCGCTCGCGCCGAGCCCTCGGAGCGAGCCGTCGATGTAGGTGGCGCCGTTCTCGGCGGCGGTGAGCGCGTTGGCGATCCCGACACCGAGGTTGTTGTGGGCATGGAAACCGATGTCCGCGGAGATCGCCTCGCGCAGTGCCGCGACCCGCTCGCCGGCCTGCCGCGGGACGAGCGCACCTGCGGAGTCGACGACGTACACGACGTCGGCGCCGTAGGAGTCGAGCTTGGCCGCCTGCTCGGCGAGTGCGTCGGGTTCGAGTTTGTGGCTCATCATGAGAAAGGTCATCACGGTGAGACCGTTCTCCTTCGCCCATTCGACAGGCTGCTGCCCGCAATCGGCTTCGGTGCAGTGGACGGCGACGCGGACGGTCGAGATGCCGGCGTCCACCGCCGCCTGCAGTTCGTTCAGCGTCGCGATGCCCGGTACGTAGAGGGCCGCGATGTCGGCGTTGTCGACCGCGTCGACGGCGGCGCGCACGTACTCGGGGTCGGTGGCCGCGGCGAAGCCGTACTGGACCGACGACGCACCGAGACCGATGCCGTGTGCCACTTCGATTGTCGGGACGCCGGCCCGGTCGAGGCCGGCCGCGATGGCGGCGACGTCGCGGGTGGTGAACCGGTGCGAGACACTCGACATCCCGTCACGCAGCGTCGTGTCGACGAGGGTGACCGATCGTGGCCCGCGGGCCGGGGACTGGCTGGTCATCGCAGTGCTCCTGTCTGAAGTGTCGCTGTCGCGGCCCTCTCCTGCGCCATCACCTCGGCGACCTGCACGGCGGCCGCGGTGATGATGTCGAGATTGCCTGCGTACGTGGGTAAGAAGTCGCCGGCGCCGACGACCTCGAGCATCACGGTCACCAGATCGCCATCGGTGTCGACGAGCTTGAGGGTGTAACCGGGGACGTAGCGCTGGACCTCGGCGACCATGTCGACCACGGCGCGTTCGATGGCCACGGGATCAGGGTTGCGCACTTTCGCATACACCGTGTCGCGCATGTTCATCGGCGGTTCGGCCGGGTTGATCACCGAGATCGCCTTGGCCCGGTCCGCTCCCGCGACCTGCGCCAGGGCGCGCCCCGTCTTCTCGCTGAACTCGCTCAGATTCTGCCGCGTTCCCGGACCCGCACTCGCCGACGCGATGGCCGCGACGATCTCTCCGTAGGCGGCGTCGGCGGCCTGGTTGATCGCGTGGAGGATCGGGATGGTGGCTTGCCCGGCGCAGCTCACCATGTTCACGTTGGGCGCGTTCACGTGTTCGCGGAGGTTGACCGCGGGGACGACGTAAGGGCCGACCGAGGCGGGCGTCAGATCGATCGCGGTGATCCCCGCGTCGGCGTAGCGGGGCGCGACGGCGGCGTGGACCTTGGCGGAGGTGGCCTCGAAGACGAGGTCGGGGGGCGAGGACTGCCGTAGCAACCAGTCCACGCCCTCGGCCGACGCCTCGAGTCCTTCCTCGCGCGCCCGGCGCAAACCCTCACTGGCGGAATCGATCCCGACCATGTGGACCGGTTCTACGTACTCGGACCGCAGCAGTTTGTACATCAGGTCCGTCCCGATGTTGCCCGATCCCACAATGGCGGCGGTCAACCGGCTCATCGCATGTCTCCTCTGCTCGTGCGCACGTTCGGTCTCGGTTGCCGTCGGCGTGCTCGACACCGAACCTAAGGAGCGGTTGCCGTCTCCGGGGCCAAGGCACGGGCAGTCCGAACGCGGAGCGCATCGGCGACACCGTTGTTCGGATATCCCGAATGGCGGTGACGGCAGTCACATCTCGTCGCCATGCTGAGGCTCATCAGCCAGCAGCCACCGAGATCCGGTGGCGCCCGATCCACAGGAGAAACGATGACCGAGAACGCCGCACGCTTCGATGTCGCGCACCTCGCCCGTGCCGAACTGTTGACCCCGAAGCCGCAGGAGACCCTCGACTTCTTCACCCGATTCCTGGGCATGTACGTCACCCGGCGCGAAGGCCAGTCCGTCTACCTGCGGGCCTACGAGGACCCCTACCCCTGGAGTCTGAAGATCACCGAGTCCGCCGAACCCGGGATGGGTCATGCCGGCCTGCGGACCAGCTCTCCGGAGGCGCTCGAACGCCGTGCCGCCTCGCTGCAGGGTGCGAACATCGACACCTCCTGGCACGAAGACGAATTCGGCTACGGCAAGACGCTGGCATACAAGACCGCCGACGGTCACGACTTCGCGCTGGTGTGGGAAGCCGAGACCTACGTCGCGCCACCGGAACTGCAGAGCAAGATCCTCACCCGGCCGTCGAAGAAGCCGTTGCAGGGGATTCCGGTCAAGCGCATCGACCACCTCAACCTGATGGCCTCGGACGTCACCGCGGTCAAGACCGAGTTCGAACGCCACCTCGGGTTCCGCACCACCGAGCGCGTCGTCGACGGTGATGTCGAGATCGGCGCCTGGATGAGTTCGAACATCCTCGGCCACGAGGTCGCCTGCATGCGCGACATGACCGGCGGGCGCGGCAAACTGCATCACCTCGCCTTCTACTACGGCACGGGTCAGCACAACATCGACGCCGTGGAGATGTTCCGCGAGTACGACATCCGCATCGAGGCCGGCCCGGACCGACACGGGATCACCCAGGGTCAGTTCCTCTACGTGTTCGAACCCGGTGGCAACCGCATCGAGTTGTTCGGCGAGTCCGGATACCTGCATCTCGATCCGTCCGCCGAGACGAAGACCTGGCAGATGTCCGACATCGACACCGGTCTGGCCGTCGGCGGTGCGAAGCTGCCGTGGGAGACCTACTTCACCTACGGCACGCCCAATCCGCTCCCGCTCGACGAGCACATCACCGCCTTCGCCGACTTCGGACCGGGCGGGCCCGCGCCGGAGGCCGAGGCGGTCGTCGAACTGATGCCCGACGAGATCGAGCACTCCCGTGCCGTGGCCGATGCGCCGGTCTGAGCCGGGTCGATCGGTTCGATCAGAACAGGAGACTCCTTGACTGTCATCGACATCACCAGGGTGTCGTCGTCCGACGACATGCCCGACCATCCGCCGCGGATCGCCGACACCCTGTACCACGACCTCGTGTCGCCCGAGGAGGTAGTCGAGGTCCGTCGCAGGGTTCGGCAGGTCGCGCTTCGCGACGTCGCGCCGGTGGCCGACCGGATCGCGCGGGGCGACGAGCGACTCGACGGCTTCCCACGTGACGTGTTCGATCGGCTGGCCACGGCGGGGATCTACCGCATCCCCTTCGCGGCCGATGTCGGCGGCGACGGACTGGCTCACCCGGCCACCGCGACGGCCACCGCCGTCGAAGAAGTGGCGTACTTCTCCAACAGCGTCGCCGCGATCTTCGACGTCCACTGCATCCTCGCGGGCAATGCCGTCAACCAGGGCACGCCGGAGCAGCGCCGCAGGTGGCTGGCCCCGGTCGTCGCCGGCGAGATCGTCGGCTCCTTCGCCACCAGCGAGCCGGCCGCGTCGAGCGATCTCTCACCCGAGGCGGTCCAGACCGTGGCGCACCGCCGCGGCGACGGATGGGTGCTGAACGGGCGCAAGCGGTGGATCACCAATTCCGTCGTCGCCGCGTTCGTCGTGGTCCTCGCTCGCACCGGTGACCGGCTCTCGACGTTCATCGTCCCGACCGACACCCCGGGGGTCCGGGTGGGTACGCCGGATCGCAAGCTCGGGAACAAGGGCCAGATTACCGCCGACGTGCACCTCGACGAGGTGGAGCTGGGGCGTGAGTCCCTGCTCGGGACCGAGGGCGGCGGGCTGAAGGTCGCCCTGCAGACGCTGACCTACGGACGTATCGGGATCGCGGCGGCGGGTGTGGGCATGGCGCAAGCCGCCTTCGACCGCACCGCTGCCCACCTGCGCACCCGGGTGGCCTTCGGCGAACCGCTCGCAGCCCGGCAGCACTGGCAGTTCCTGATGGCCGACCGCGCGACCGAGATCGCGATCTCGCGCGACCTGTACATCAAGGCCGCGATGCGGCTCGACGCCGGAACGCGCTTTCCCGAACCGGAGGCGGCGATGGCCAAGCTGCGCGGCACCGAGGTCGCGGTCCAGATGGCCCGCGACGCGGTCCAGGCGTTCGGCGGCTTCGGATTCACGCAAGAGCTCGGCGACGACGACTCGTCGGGTCCGGTCGAGGCCCTGTACCGGGACAGCAAGATCGGGGAGATCTACGAGGGCGCCAGCGAGGTACAGCGGTGGGTGCTCGCGCGGCAGATCTTCGGTCGCGACGTCGTGGGCTGATCGACGCGCTGACGACCTTCCGGGCCGTCGTCCACCCCGGTGGGCGGCGGCCCTTGGCGTCGCGGGACCAAATCGGGGCATGGTGGTGTTGTGCACGGTGACGCCCTCCGAGCGCCGTCGCTCGACGGAGCCGGGGGAGCGTCAGCAGGAGGAAACGTGAGCAACACCTACCGCAAGACCCCCGAGGCGTTGAACCGCCTCACCGACATCCAATACCGCGTCACCCAGCGTGACGGCACCGAGCGTGCCTTCGACAACGAGTACTGGGACAACCACGAACCCGGCCTCTACGTCGACGTCGTGTCCGGACAGCCGCTGTTCTCGTCGACCGACAAATACGACAGCGGCACCGGCTGGCCCAGCTTCACCAAGCCGATCGAGCCCGACGCGGTCGCCACCAAGACCGACCGCACCCTGTGGATGCGACGCACCGAGGTGCGCTCGTCCGGCGCCGACAGTCACCTCGGGCACGTCTTCGACGACGGGCCGCGCGAGGCCGGCGGACAGCGCTACTGCATGAACTCCGCCTCGTTGCGGTTCATCCCGGTTGGCGAGCTCGAGGCGGAGGGGTACGGCGAGTACGCCGGCCTGTTCGGCGGCACGCACACCACGAATTCCCACACCACCGATACCCAGGAGGAGAACGCATGACGACCGACCCCGGCCAGATCACCGTCCGTCCCGGCACCGAGACCGCGGTCCTCGCGGGCGGATGCTTCTGGGGGATGGAAGACCTGATCCGCAAGCAGCCCGGCGTCCTGGACACCCGGGTCGGCTACACCGGCGGACAGAACGACCACGCCACCTATCGCAACCACCCCGGTCACGCGGAGGCCGTCGAGATCGTGTTCGACCCGACCCAGACGTCGTATCGCGACATCCTGGCGTTCTTCTTCCAGATCCACGACCCGACCACGCGCAACCGGCAGGGGAACGACGTCGGCACGAGCTACCGCTCGGCGATCTTCCCGGTGACACCGGAACAGGAGAAGGTCGCCCGCGACACCATCGCCGACGTCGATGCGTCGGGGCTGTGGCCCGGCAAGGCGGTCACGACGATCGAGGAGCTGGGTCCGTTCTGGCAGGCCGAGCCCGAACATCAGGACTATCTGCTCAATTTCCCGAACGGGTACACCTGCCACTTCCCGCGCCCGGGATGGGTGCTGCCGAAGCGGGACGCGGCGTCCACGCGGTGACGCGCGAGGCCGGCTGACAGTGCCGACGCCCGTCGACGGTCATGCGACAACGACCGTCGACGGGTTCGTCGGCGTATGCTGGGGCGATGTAGCACTCTGCTACACACGCGCGGGAGGTGTGCGATGAGCACCGGTACGGACAAGGTGACCCGGCTGTCTGCCGCATTGGTGACCGATGCGGCCCGGGAGGGCGCGCGAGAGCAGCGGTCGGCGCGGCAGCAACTCGAACACTGGGCGCGTCTCGGGCGCAGCGTCTCGCAGCGCACCACCGCGTCGCGTCAGCGGGTCGAGGCCGCGCTGGCGGGCGATCTGTCGGGAGAGGTGCTGACCGCAGAGGAAGCCGTCGTCTACGACGCCGAGGTCGACGCCCATCTCGAAGCGCGGCTCGCGACCGACGACCACGTGGTTCGTCGTGCCTCGGCAGGGTTGTCCTCGGTGGTCGTCGATGACGCCGGACGGCTCGTCGAACACCGCCCCGACGGGACGAGCGTCATCCTCGAGCAGTGACTCCGCGGCTCGATCTGGTCGTCGGATGCAACGGCGCGGGTAAGTCGACGCTGGTCGAGCGTCATCTGCAGCCCCTGCTGCATGTGCCCTTCGTCAACGCCGACCTGATCGCCCGGCAGCGGTGGCCCGACTCCGCGGAAGCCCATTCCTACGACGCCGCCCGGTTGGCGGCGGCGACCCGCGACACTCTCATCGAGCGCGGCACCTCGTTCATCGCCGAGACGGTCTTCTCGCACCCCTCGAAACTGGAGCTCATCGAACGTGCGCATACCGCCGGATACCGAGTCGCGCTGCACGTCGTGATGATCCCCGAGGCTCTCGCGGTCCATCGCGTCCGATTGCGCGTGGACAGTGGCGGGCACGCGGTCCCCGAGGTCAAGATCCGCGAGCGGTTCCGACGCCTGTGGCCGCTCGTCCGGACGGCCATCGCGCGGAGTGACCTGGCAACCGTGTACGCCAACGAGCAACCGACCACGCGCATCGTCGCGCGGTACGTCGACGGTCTGGTCGCCGGCGTACCCGACTGGCCGGACTGGACGCCGGGTGCGCTGACGGATACGAAGGCACGATGACTTCCCTCGATCGAGCCGGCCGGCTTCTCGTCGTCGGCGCTGTCAACGTCGATCTCGTGGTGGCGACCGACCGTCTGCCGGGGCCCGGTGAGACGGTCGTCGGTCCGTCCGTGACACGTCACGGCGGCGGCAAGGGTGCGAACGCCGCCGTCGCCGCGGCGCGTGCGGGTGCCGGGGTGCGATATTGCGGCGCTGTGGGTTCCGACGACATGGGCGCGAGCGCACTCGCCGAACTGCGGGACTCCGGTGTCGACGTGACGGACGTGGACGTGCTCGACGGCGTCGCCACCGGGATGGCGCTGATCGTCGTCGATCCGCACGGGGAGAACCAGATCGCCGTCGGGGCAGGCGCGAATGCCGTCCTCGGCACCGACGAGGTCCGTGCCGTGGTCGACCGTGCGGCGGGCTGGGCCGGCTGTGTCCTCGTCAGCACCGAGATCCCGGCCGACGCCGTCGCCGCGGCGGTCACGACGGCCGCCGCCCGGGGTATCCGCTGCGTCGTCAACCCCGCCCCGGTGTTGCCGTCGACCGTCGACCTGATGGCGTCGGCGCCGGTACTGACGCCCAACTCCTCTGAACTGCGGGACCTGTACGGACTCGTCTCCGAGGGTGTGGCCGCGCCGGAGATATCGGCGGCCGAACAGGCGACGGCGGTCGCATCCCGAACGGGCGCACCGGTTCTCGTGACCCTCGGTGCCGATGGCGTACTGATCGCCGACCCCGCGTCCGAGGTGATCTCGCTCCCCGCCGGACGGGTCGCGCGGGTCGTCGACACGACCGGTGCGGGTGACACCTTCAACGGCGTGTTCGCGGCCGCCCTCGCCGCCGGGTCGACGGTAGTCGAGGCGGCGAGACGTGGTGTCGCGGCGGCGTCGCTGTCCGTCGCCGCGGTCGGCGCCCGGACCGGGATGCCGAGCGACGACGAGATCCGCCGCGCGATGTGAGCGGAACCGGCCGGGAGGGAGCCGCTAGCGGGTGGCCGGTTTCGGCCGTTTCATGAACCGGTGGTGGTCGTCGCTGGGCAGGAAGTAGTCGCCCTGCCCGCCCGCACGCAGCAGTGGTCGGGCGCCGGCCGTGTCGTAGGTCTGGTCGTCGCGCAACAGATGGGTGGCGATGTGGATCTTGACCACCTCGCCCAGCACCATCCAGGTGTCGACGAGGTCGCCTGCGGCCATACGTAATTGGAACGACTGGGTGGTTCGGCACTCGAAACTCACCGGACTCTCGCCGACCCGTGGCGGGGCCACGAGATCAGAGGCGAGGCGCGTCAGGCCGGCGACGTCGAACTCGTCCTCGCCGGCGGGCACCGCAGCCGAGGTGGCGTTCATCTGCTCGCCGAGATCGTCGGTGGCGAGGTTCCACACGAATTCGCCGGATTCGATCGCGTTCGCCGCGGTGTCCTTGTATCCGACGCTGGCGAAACCGACGATCGGCGGCGTGTAGTTGAAGAGGTTGAAGAAGCTGTAGGGAGCCAGGTTGCCGACGCCGTCGTCGGACACCGTCGAGATCCAGCCGATCGGCCGCGGCGCGACGATGGCATTCACCGGGTCGTGAGAGAGCCGGTTGCCCTGCGACGGCTCGTAGGAGTGGTAGGTCGTCATCATCGCCACGGTACGTCAGCCGTCACCCGTTCCATCGCCTGCGTAAGGTGAGGTGCGACCGACCACCGCGCACATCGACGATCGGGACCGCCGTGACCCTCTCCTCCGCCTCTGACCTGCGGACCTTCGCCAACATCCGGGACCTGGGCGGTATGCGGGTCGCCGGCGGCGGCGTCACCGCCGCCAACGTGCTGATCCGCAGCGATGCCCCGTATCCCGACGACGAGGACCCCGTCGGCCTGCCCTGGCCGCCGGCGACCGTCGTCGATCTGCGCGACCCCACCGAGCTGGGCCGGATGGCCGTCACCTGGCCGCCGAACGTTCGCGTCGTGCACCGTCCGGTGTCCTCGGGTGCCCGCGTCGACCGCCTCGCCGACACCGCGCTCGTCGAGATCTACACCGCGATGATGCGCACGGGCGGGCATCGACTCACCGCCGCGCTGAACGAGTTCGACTCCGAGGGCGCGACGCTCGTGCACTGCGCTGCCGGCAAGGACCGGACCGGGGTGATCATCGCGATCGCCCTGCTGTTGGCGGGCGTCGACGAGGAAGCGGTCGTCACCGACTATCACCGGACCGAGGACGGCATCGCCGGGGTGTTCGCGCGTCTGCGGTCCCGCAAGCGGATCCCGGCGGGCACCACGCTGGACGCCCCGATCCTGCGCACCCCGCGCGAGGCCATCGAACTCGTCGTCGGGGACGTGACCGGTGCGCGCGGCGGTGCGTGGGGATGGTTCGAGGAGCACGGCGGCGACGTCGACCACTTCCGGGGCTGGGTCTCGAGGTTCGTGCGTCCCGAGGCCGAGGAGGCCGGGCGTGACTGACGAAAACACCACGGATGCAGCGCAATTCAGACCGGATGTCGTGGCAGCCGTACTTGCACACATGAATGACGACCACGCCGACGACTCGTTACTGATCTGCCGTGTGCTGGGCGGGCGGCCCGATGCGGTCGCGGCGCGGATGACCGGATTCGACCACGAGGCAGCGACGTTCGACGCCACGGTTCCCGAGGGGGTCGTCGGGGTGCGGCTCGCCTGGGATCGCCCGGTCCGCGATCGTGGCGACGTCCGCACCGCGGTCGTCGCGATGTTCCTTGCGGCGCAAGAACGTTCGGGTACCTCTGCGCCCTGAGGGTCACGTGCTCCCGCGAACCATCAGTTCGACCGGGAGGCGGCGGGATTCGACGTCCCGCCCGGCGGCGAGGTCGAGGAGGCCGCGCACCGCGGTCTCGCCGATCTCCCGAGCGGGGGAGCGGACCGTCGTGAGCGGCACGGGGAGCTGGGCGGCCACCGGGATGTCGTTGTAGCCGATCAGGGCGAGGTCGTCGGGGATGCGGAGGCCGAGGTCGCGGGCGACACCGAGGACTCCGATGGCGATGGTGTCCGACACCGCGAAGATCGCCCGGGGACGGTCCGGACGATCGAGCAATGCGCGCCCGGCCGCCGTCCCGCCGTGAACCTCGAAGTCGGAAGCGACGATGCGGTCGTCGGACAGCGTGATCCCGGCATCAGCCAGCTGGGCGCGGAACCCGCGGAGCCGGTCGGTGGCCGTCGTGGCGTGGCCGGGTCCGCCGATGACGGCGAGGTCGGTGTGACCGCGCTCCAAGAGATGTCGGGCGGCGATGCGTCCGCCGCGCACGTCATCGCCGCCGACGAAGGGGAGTCCGGCCTCGGCGTGCCGGGTGAGGGTGAGCATCGGGAGGTCGCCGACCCGCAGGGACTCCACGAAGTCCCGGCCCGGCAGGTGTAATCCGCTCAGCAGCAGACCGTCGACCTGCCGGCCGACGAGGAGTTCGATGGCCCGTCGCTGAGCGGCCTCCTCGTCGGGCGGGGATGACAGCAGGACCGAGTACCCGGCCCGGGTGGCGGCCTGTTCGATGCCCTGGTAGGTCGTGGCCACGACGCCGTCGGTGAGGCGGGTCATCACGACCCCGATCGTGGTGGTTCGGCGGGTCCGCAGGCTGGCCGCCCACACATTGCGCTGGTAACCGAGTTGGTCGGCCACCTCCCGCACCCGCAGAGCCGACGCCGACCACCCGTCGGCGGGCTCGGACTGTCGCAGCACCCGGGAGGCGGTGGACACGTGTACGCCGGCACGCCGGGCGATCTCCTTCAGCGTGGGGGCGCGCTGACCACTGACCACGCTGATCCTCTCTCTTCCTGATTGACCCGATGGGCATCGAACACCTACCTTAGGCGATGCAAACGTTCGTGCAAACGTTCTCGTCGACGGCCCTCGGTCCGCGCGAGTCCCATTCTCGACGGAGGTCCGCCATGTCCCGCACCAGCACGTTGACCCAGCTCTTCGCCCTGGACTCGTTGCTCGACGCCGACGAGATCGCCATCCGTGACAGCGTGCGGGACTTCGCGGCGTCGAAGTTGCGTCCGCACATCGCCGACTGGTTCGAGGATGCCCGGCTTCCGGCCCGCGACATCGCCCGCGAGCTGGGCGGGCTCGGAGCGCTCGGCATGCACCTCGAGGGCTACGGCTGCCCCGGGATGAGCGCGATGTCCTACGGGTTGACGTGCCTGGAACTCGAGGCCGTCGACTCCGGCATCCGAAGTCTGGTCTCGGTGCAGGGCTCGCTGGCGATGTTCTCCATTCACCACTGGGGTTCGGAGGAGCAGAAGAACGAGTGGCTCCCGCGGATGGCGGCGGGCGAGGCGATCGGCTGTTTCGGCCTGACCGAGCCCGACTTCGGGTCCAACCCGTCCGGTATGCGCACCCACGCCAAGCGGGACGGCGACGACTGGGTGCTCAACGGGACGAAGATGTGGATCACCAACGGTTCGATCGCCGACGTCGCGGTGGTGTGGGCGCAGACCGACCTCGCCGACAGTCCCGGCGGCATCCGCGGGTTCGTCGTCCCGACCGACACGCCGGGGTTCTCGGCGCCGGAGATCACCAAGAAGATGTCGCTGCGCGCCTCGGTCACCTCCGAGCTCGTGTTCGACGACGTGCGCCTTCCCGCCTCGGCGATGCTGCCGAAGGCGGAGGGGCTGCGCGGACCGCTGACCGCTCTCGGCGAGGCCCGCTTCGGGATCATCTTCGGGGCGATGGGTGCCGCCCGCGACTGCCTCGAGGCGGCCATCGAGTACGCGCAGTCCCGCCAGGTGTTCGACAAGCCGCTGGCCGGCTACCAGATCACCCAGACCAAGATCGCCGACATGGCGCTCGAGGTGGGCAAGGGTCACCTGCTGGCCTACCACCTCGGCCGTCTGAAGGACCGCGGCGAACTCACGCCCGAGCAGGTCAGCACCGGCAAGCTGAACAGCACCCGCGAGGCGATCGCGATCGCCCGCGAATGCCGAACCATCCTGGGCGCGAATGGCATCACTCTGGAGTATCCGGTGATCCGGCACGCCAACAACCTGGAGTCGGTGCTCACCTACGAGGGGACCTCGGAGGTCCACCAGCTCACGATCGGGCGCGCACTCACCGGGTCGGCGGCGTTTCGCTGAGGCAGTCAGGCGCCTGGCGGTAACCACCGGCGCCCACGGAACGTGGCGCAGTGGGTTACGTTGGACGAGCACGCCGAACAATGCGCGTCCGTGGTCGTTCGCTCACGTCGGGCGTCGAAAGGGGTTCGACCATGACCGATCCGGCTGACGATGACGTTCACCGCAAGATCGCGGATCTGGCGCGTGAACTCCACGGCGACGACTCCGACGAGCAGGTTGCGAAGACGATCGTCGAGAACGCGCTGGTCGACATCCCCGGAGTCGCGTACGCCGGCCTCACCGTCGCAATCGACCGAAAATCGATCGCGTCGTTCGGGTCCACGCACGACGTTGCCGACGTACACGACCGTATTCAAGCGGAACTCGGTGAGGGACCGTGCATCTCGGCAGCGCTCGCCGATCGCATCGTCCGAGTCGACGACCTCGAGAACGAGCAGCGCTGGCCCGAATACCGCCGCCGCGCGCTCGTCGAGACGCCGATTCGTTCCGTCCTGTCGTTCCAGCTCTTCGCCGACACCACGTCGATCGGGGCGTTGAACCTCTACGCCGACGAGCCGTTCGCCTTCGACCTTCACGCCGAGGACATCGGCGTGGTCTTCGCGACGCATGCCGCCCTCGCGTGGAACAAGGTGAAGAAGGACAAGCAGTTCCACAGCGCCCTGGCCAACCGGGACGTCATCGGTCAGGCCAAGGGCATGCTGATGGAACGGTTCGACATCGACGCGGTGGCCGCCTTCGACCTGCTGAAGCGCCTGTCGCAGGACTCGAACACCAAATTGGTAGACATCGCGCGTCAGATCACCGTCACACGGTGACCTGACGCGACCCTTCGAGGCTCGTCGCTTGCGCTCCTCGCACCTCAGGGGGCAGGAGACCCGCTCCCTGCATCTCACGGGGCAAGGTTGGTCACTCGGTGACGGTGAACTCCATCGTTCTGGGCCCGACCTGATCCTGGGTCAGAGCGCGTCCCGCGTCCTCGATGGACTCGAAAGTCTTGACATACGGCGCCATTCCGCAGAGTTCGAGGGGGCGGGTCACCGCGCGGCCACCCACGACCACCACTGGGACGAATCGGCGACCGGCGTCGTCGATGAACGAACGCAGGAGCACCAACCCGACGGTCCCGAAGAAGTTCAGGCCCGAGAAGTCGAGGACGATGCCGTCGACGGGGCCGCCGATCACGCGGTCGAGGGCGGCGGCGAAGTCGGCCGCCGAGTCGCGGTCCACGCTACCCGAGAATCCTTGCACGCAATACGATTTCGGAGAAATAAGCTGATGCGGATGAGGTGTCGGCGCGGACTCCGCGGTGGGATCGAACGCCGAACGGAAGGTGGTCGAAGAGGTGAGAGCCATGATGTTCTCAATTCAGTCGAGTGCGTCTGGCCACGACCGTCACTTCTGGATCGGAAGCCTTGGTGCTGCGCCGAATAGGCGCCAGTACCCCAAGTTCACGATCACCCGGTAAGGGGGATTGGACGTGATGGTGGAAAGCGAGAAGGCCCTGGGCGCCCAACGCTTAGAACGCAGCTTCTACCTGAACCGCATCTCTTACCCTACGTTGCCAAGGCATCACCTACAAGGTTGTACCCACTTCGGCAGTTTCTATGCGGTCTGTTCCTGCCACGCGACGCCCTGACCAGCCGAGGGCCGCCGTGGCTGGACGCCGCCGGGCGACCGTGGTTGGCTGGACTCGGATATGCGTCGAACCCGGTGCGCACATCAGTCCTGTTCTGGATGCGGCACGAGGTCTGCGCATCGATCTCGAGCTGTCTTCGAAGTCTGGTGGTGAGAATGGCGTCGGGTGACCGGGGCGATCACGACGATTACAGTGATGTCCTTCCGGCTCTTCGGACCATGCACGAGGAGAAGGACGACGATCGTCGTGCCCGGCTGCGGGAGGACGTCATCGCGAGGTGCCTGCCCCTGGCAGACCATGTCGCCAGGCGCTTCTCGGAGCGCGGTGAGCCCATCGACGACCTGCGTCAAGTGGCGCGGATCGGTCTCATGCATGCCGTAGACCGTTTCGACGTCGAACGAGGCAACAATTTCCTGGCCTTCGCGGTCCCGACCGTCATGGGCGAGGTCAAGCGCTACTTCCGGGACAGCACCTGGTCCATCCGCGTGCCACGCCGGGCCCAGGAGGCGTCGCTCAACATCGCCAAGGCCAGTGAGGAGTTGCTGCAGTCCCTCGGACGGTCGCCGCGCCCGAGTGAGATCGCCCAGCACCTCGGGCTGCCCGTCAGCGAGGTGATCGAGGGCATGGTCGCCCGGTCGGCCTACACGGCGAGCTCGATCGATGCCGAAGCCGGTTCGTCGACCGACGGCTGGACGCTGGCCGACACCCTCGGCGACGAGGACGCGCGACTAGAACTGGTCGAAGAATTCGTCACGTTGCAGCCGGCCCTCGAGCGGCTGACCGAACGTGAGCGCACCATCCTCACGTTGCGGTTCTTCAAGTCCATGTCGCAGAGCGAGATCGCGCGTCAGGTGGGGATCTCCCAGATGCATGTGTCGCGCTTGCTGACGCGGATTCTCGAAACCCTGCGGTCCGAGGTCGTGGTCGACGAGGACGACACCGGGAACGAGAACGGCGGCGGTGGATCGCAGGCCGACAGCGAGCGTGCCGCGACGAAGGGCCGCGGCACGCCACGCGGGTTCACGGCTTGAGGATCACCTTGACCATTCCGTCGTCCTTCTTCTGGAAGGTCTCGTAGGCCTGCGGGGCCTCGCTGAGCGGTAGTTCGTGGGTGGCGAAGGTGTCGACGCCCAACGGGTCGTCGTCGGTCAGCAGCGGCATGATGTCGTCGACCCAGCGCTTCACGTTCGCCTGACCCATGTGCAGCCGGATCTGCTTGTCGAACATGGTCAGCATCGGCAGCGGGTCGGCCGCGCCGCCGTACACCCCGGAGAGCGAGATCGTGCCGCCGCGCTTGACGATGTCGATCGCTGAGTAGAGCGCACCCAGCCGATCGGTACCCACCTCCGACATCGCCTTGCGGGCGACGGCGTCCGGCAGCAGGCCGACGACGCTCTGCAGCGCCTTGTTGACCGGCGACCCGTGGGCCTCCATCCCGACAGCGTCGATGACCGAATCGGTACCCAGTCCCCCGGTCAGGTCGCGGATGGCGTCGCCGACGTCGTCGACCGCGTCGAAGTTCACGGTCTCGATGCCGCGGGCCTCCGCCCGGGCGAGTCGCTCGGGCACGCGGTCGACACCGATGACCCGCGCTCCCTGGTGCGCGGCGATGCGGGCAGCCATGTCGCCGATGGGGCCGAGGCCCAGCACCGTGACGGTTCCGCCCTGGGGGATCTCGGCGTAGGCGACGGCCTGCCAGGCCGTCGGCAACACGTCCGAGAGATAGACGAACCGCGAGTCGGGCTTCTCCAGCGGCACCTTGATGTGGGTGAACTGGGCCTGCGGCACCCGGAGGTACTCGGCCTGCCCACCGGGCACGGAGCCGTAGAGCTGGGAATAGCCGAACAGCGCGGCGCCCATCCCTTGCTCGGTGACGCGGGTCGTCTCACACTGCGTCATGAGGCCCTCGTTGCAGAAAAGGCAAGAGCCGCAGGAGATCTGGAAGGGGATGACCACACGGTCGCCGACCCGCAGGTCGCCGGTGTCGCTGCCCACCTCCTCGACAATCCCCATCGGCTCGTGCCCGAGGATGTCGCCCGCCTGCATGAACGGACCGAGAACCTCGTAGAGGTGGAGGTCCGACCCGCAGATGTTGGTCGAGGTGACCTTGATGATGGCGTCGGTCGGTTCGATGATCTTCGGGTCGGGCACCGTCTCGACCGAGACGTTTCGCTTGCCCTGCCAGGTCACTGCACGCATTCTCTAGGCCTTTCCGTTGTCGGCTCGACGCTCTTCGCGAATCTCCTCGAGGCGGTCGTCTCGTCCTCGTTCACTCTTTCCGGCGTGTTCCACCGGGAAGTCGTGGAACCGCTCCTCATAGCGTTCGGCTTCCTCGGCGGTGGTCTCGGGCTGGATCGGGTCCTGATGGGCCCGATCGCCGTCCCGGGCTGCGCGACGTCGCAGCAGGACGCGGCTGCCGATCAGCAGTCCGATCGCGAGCAGACCCATGACGACGGCGCCGACCGCCAGCCACACCGTCGCATCGCGGTCGCTCGCACCGGCGGCGATGGCGATGCCGGCGAGCACCAGCATCAGTCCGAGGCAGACGAAGCCGAGTAGGCCGACGGCCTTCAGTCCTCGCGACTTTCGTGCCGGGCGCCGCGCGATGGCCTCACGCGACGCGACTTCTCGTTCGGGTGTCAGATCTGGCATGGTGCACTCCCTGCGCTGTCTGGTCGGGGCTCGGTGGCCGGCGTGCTCGACACCGGCCTCGGTGCGGAGGGTTTACCGCGAGCGGCCGACGATGAAACGTCGCCTCGCCGCGACCGCGGTCGTTCATGGGACGGATGGAGACGTGAATCTCATCGAGTCATGATCTGGGTAAACGCTCTGCTAACGTGTCGACACGTGTTCGGGGGGCACGTTCAGCGCGGCAAGGTCCTCCGGCCGCGGTTTGGAACACGGAATCACGGGGCACTCATGACCAGACCAGCCGAGATCGGCACCACCAATCAACGGGCGAAGAAGACTCATTTGATGACCGATTCCGACGCGACGTCCCAGCTATCGATCGACGGCGGTACGCCGACGGTCCTGCGGGTTCCGGCCGCCACCGATCGCCTCGCACTGGTACGTGCTCTGGTCGAGACCGCGCTGTACATCGACGACTGGGCGCTCGACGACGTCATCGACGCCAAGGTGGCCGTGGACGAGATCTGCTCACAGATCATCTCCGCCGCCGCGGAGGAGTCGTCCATCGAACTGACCCTGCACATGTCGTCGCAGGGCGTGATCGGCGAGATCCGAGGCGAGCTCGTCCCGGACGTGACCCTGAAGCAGTCGACCTTCGGATGGCGGATCGTGCAGACCGTCACCGACACCCACACGATCTCCTACGACGAACCGCTCCCGGGTGCCGCCTCCCGCGGCGTCGTCATCGGGTTCTCGAAGTTCCGTCGCTGACCCGGAGCCACTCGTCGCCTGCGGTGTCGTAGGAGACCAGGCCGCGGTCGGCGAACGCGCGCAGCCACCCCTCCATGGGCCAGGTGCCCCATCGCCGATGAAACACCCGTGCGTTGCGGAGGATGTCCGCGAGGTGTTCGACCGGCGGGTTCGAGACCGGATGGTGCTGGTGGTAGGCGTGTGCGCCACCAACCCAGGCGATCCGAAACCCGTTGTCGCGCGCGGACATCGCGAAGTCCGTGTCCTCGCCGCCGTAGCCGCGGTAGCCGGGGTGGAAGCCGCCGAGGGCGAGCCAGTCGGTAGTCCGGACGGCGAACGACAGCGACCAGAAGAGCATCAGCTCCGACGAGAGTTGTGTCTGCCCGGTACCCGGTGACGGACGCGCCGGGTGCGGATCGGTGAACCGGGCGAGCTCGCGCGCATCGAAGGTCGGCTGGTCGCAGGGGAGGTAGGTGACCGGGCCGCAGTAGAGGACTTTGAAGTCCGGTGTGGCCGTGCAGGAGCGGAGGTAGCGCTCGAGCATGTCCGGGCCGGGGATGCAGTCGACGTCGAGGAACACCAAGAGCGAGGCCCCCGCGGTCATGGCGGCCGTGGCGCCGGCGTTCCGGGCATCGGCGAGTTGCAGGGTGTCCGGGTCGTCGTTGGCGAACCGGATGACCTCCACCGGGTGACCGTCGGTGACGGATGTGATGTCGGGGTCGTCCATGGCCACCACGAAGTGCAGGTCGGGCCGCCGGGTCGAATGGGCGAACGCCTCTAGTTGTCGTCGAAGGTGGCGGTGCCGCCCCGACACGATCGTGATGACGGCGACCACCTCGGGGACGCCGGTCATCGGTGCGCGACCGCCTCGATCGCCCGCGCCGCACGTTCGGCGGCGCCGGCGGTGTGCCACCGCGACCACTCCGGCGACGAACTCCCGGCGGTGTCGAGGATCGAGCGCCAGCGTTCGGTGGACGGCCATGACGACGTGACGAGAGCGAGTTCGGAGCGTGCGAGGGTGTTGCCGGTTGCCCGTTGTTCGGCGAAGGGTCGGTCCTCGGGGATGACCACCGCCGGGCGCCCGGCCGCGGCGGCGTCGGCCACGCTTCCCTGACCCGCGCCGATGACGGTCACCCGCGCACTGCACAGGAAGGGCCACGGGTCGTCGACCCACGTTCCGAAGGCGGGTCCGAGCCCGACGACGGTGTGCTCCGGGAGCTCCTCGCCGAGTGTGGTCGCCGGATGCGGGGCACCCGGTACCCCGCCCGCGCCGGTGACGACGAGGATGTCGGCGGCGAAGGTGGGGTGGGACACGGGGAGTCGTCCGTCGAACCGCGAGATACCGCCGGTGAAGACCGTTTTCGGCAGATGCTCCCGGAGCCAGTCCGGTTGATACAGCTCGGCGGGCCAGGGCGCGATGATCGCATCGGCCGCCCGGTAGGCGAGCTGATGCGGCAGATCGTCGCGAACGCCGGGCTGCGCCGTCACGATCACCGGCACGCCCATCAGCCGGAGGAACAAGGTGACCTCCACCGATACGTCGACGACGACGGCGGCCGGTCGGCGCGTCTCGACGAACTCGGCCAGCTGCGCCATGCGTGTGCGTAGTCCGCCATCGTGCTGTGGGGCCCAGTGCAGCAGGCCGCCGGCGTCGACGTCCCGCGGCTGCGGGTCGGAGTCGTCGCGCGCGAGCGTGATCACCTCGCTGAACACCGGGGCGGTCAGCGACGCGCTGGTCAGCGCGACGACGTCGGTGCCGAGGTGGCCGGCGACAGCGGTGGCCCGGGAACAGTGTCCGCGGCCCTGGTGGTGGACGTAGTAACCGATCACACCCCGACCTCCCGGGCGAGCGAGGAGTCGGCCAACGGCCGCCCGGCGACCAGATCGGCGTAGATGTCGAGGTACCGATCGATCATCGCGATGTCCGAGCAGTGGTCCTCCGCGCGCCTACGTACGAGGCCCCGGTCGAGGGTGAGCGCATCGTCCACCGCGAGGGCCAGCGCGTCGATGTCGCCCGGAGGCACGAGGACGCCGGCGTGCTCGCCGACGATCTCGGGGATACCGCCACGGGCGAAGCACGCCACCGGGGTGCCGCAGGCGAGGGATTCGGCCACCACGAGGCCGTAGGGCTCGTCCCACACCGGGGTCACCAGGGTCGCGCCGCAGGAGCCGACCAATCGCGCCAGGTCGTGCTGGTGGAGGTGTCCCTCATAGTGGACGAGCCCGCCCAGCGACGGGGCGATCTGTTGCTCGAAATACCTTGTGTCGCTGATGGGTCCGGCCAACCGGAGCCGACGACCCGCGCGCTGGGCGGCCTCGATCGCGAGGTGGGCGCCCTTCTCCGGTACGAACCGGCCGAACCACACCAGGTCGTCTCCGCCGGGGCCGGCGGGCCAGCGGTCCAACTGAACCCCGTTGTGCACCACCGGGATATCGCCGAGCACATGCGACCAGGACTGTGCCGTGTGCCGACTGACGGCGACACAACGCGTACCGGGCGCAAGGGTCAGGGCCGACTCGATCCACGGCGTCGGCGGGGTGTGCAGCGTGGTGACCATCGGGGTCTCGACGGCCGGACCCATGGCGACCGGGAGGTAGTGCAGGCTGTGATTGTGGATCACGTCGTAGTCGCCGGGATTGTTCGTGAACGACAGCATGAGCGACAGGTACGCGTGATGATCCTGCAGTGCTTCGAGTTGGGGCATCGACACATCCGAGCGTGCGGCCGCGGAGGGCTCGAACAATTCGCCGCGCAGGCGATCCGAGTCGACCGGTAGATCGCTGCCCGCGCCCGCGAACAGCGTGACCTCGTGACCGGCGAGGGTGAGGGCGCGAGTGAGATGCCAGACGTGGGCCTCGAGTCCGCCCGCGAACGGCTGGGCGATCGGGTAGCGGCTCGACGCGACGATGGCGATCCTCAACGTGTCACGCATCCAGAGCCCTGGTGTAGAGGGCGGCGTGCTGTTCGGCGAGCGACTCGCGCTGCGCGCGCCGGTCGGGCCATGAGGCAGCCGCGGGACGAGCCGAATAGGCCTGTGCGAGCGCAGAAACGAGTGAGTCCGGATCGAAGGTGTCCTCGGTGAACCCGAAGGACAGGCAGTCCTGCTGCTCGCGGTAGAAGCCGCAGCTCGGCGCGATCACGGTGGTACCGAGATCGTGGCAGGCCTCGAGCCACCCGGAGTGGGTTCCGAATCGGTACGGCAGTACCGACACGGACACGCTCCGCAGATAGTCCCACAACTGATCGTCGGTGAAGTACTCATGCACGAGCACGCGGGCATAGGGGTGCCGGGAGAGTGCCAGCGCAGTGGTGCCGAAGTCCGGGTTGTACGCGTGCTTTCCGGGGACGAACACCTCGTCGTGCAGGTTGATCTGAACCGTCATGTCCGGGTAGTCCGCGGCCGCCTCGAGCAGGGTCATGATCACCGGCAGCGGATCCATGTTGGCGCGAATGCTCTTGGCGTGCACCCCCACCACGAAGTCGTCGGCGTGCGGCGCGCGCGGACCGAATCGGCCGGGCGGCACGACATGCGGGTGAGGCAGCACGGTCGCCTCGCGCTGCCAGCGGCGCGCGATCTCCCGGGAGACGCCGGGGGTCAGGGTGATGACCTCATCCGCCGCCGGTACGAGGAGGTCCAGGACCTCCTCGTGGCGTCCCGGTTCGGCGTGGTGCGGATTGCGCAGATCGTGCAGCGTGTACACGAGTGGTTTGCCGTGGGTGCGCAGCTCGTCGATCACCTTCGACATCTCGGCCGGCTCGACGGCGTCGAACCCGAAGTGGAGGTGGAAGACGTCGAACTCGTTGTGGTTGCGGGCGATCCACGCGGGGTCGAGCATCAGCGGGGGCCACCAGCCGCCCGGCACCTTGGCGCCGTCGGCCGGAACCGGGTCGGGCAGGCGGACGACCGAGACCGGGCCGGAGTCGAGCCCGCTGACCGTCCCGTTCAGCGGCGACAGGTGGCGGACGTACACATGGGAGTGCGGCACCGACGCGACGCGCACGCGGGTCGCACCGCCCCTCCGCGAACCGAGGCCCGCCGACATCGTCGACAGACCTCGTGTCGTGTTCGACCCCGTTGTCTCGAGGGTTGCTGTTCCGCCTGGCTGCGCACTGCTCACTGCCACATCCGTTCACTAGGGTCGCAACGGCTGTGTTCTCAACCGGGCCTGCACGATCGCGGCTTCGGCGAGCCGCAGATGACTGCCGGTTTCCGGCACCTATCTCGTGCCGGTCCGGATACCCCGGAATGTCGGCGGTGAAACCGCCCGTGGACGCGATGAACGGTGGTGCGTCGGTGCTACTTCGAGGACGAGGCGTTCTCGTTGTCGGAGCGGTGTGCGTTGAGCAGCAGATGGTCGAACGACTGCCGGACCGGGTCCGGTAGCACCACGTATCGGTGGACGCCGGTGACGATCGACCGCGCGAGCTCGTTCACCTTGACGTTGGCCGTCTGCGAACGCCAACGCATGACCTCGAACGCGCGATCGGCGCTCACGCCGTAGGCCAGCGAGATCATGCCCTTGGCCTGCTCGATGACGCCCTGGTGCTCGCGGAATCGCGCGACGTGCTCGTCGACGCGGTCCTTGACGGCCTTCTCCTCGATTGCCGTCAGATCGAGATAGAACCCCTCGGCGCCGATCACGGCGCCGGATTCGTCGGTGAGTTGCTGCGACACCACCGCGACGTGGCGGACCTCACCTTTGGTGTCGACGATGCGATGACGGCTCGAGAACGGGATCCGGCGGTCGAGCATCGTCGCGAGCAGCTCTTCGAACGACTGCCGGTCGTCCGGGTGCTTGTGCCCCGCGATCAGCTCGGTCGTCGGAGTGACCTCACCGGGCCGGTAACCATGCATCTCGGCGACCTCGTCGGACCACTCCCATTCCTGGGTGTCGAACAAGAACCGGAAGCTGCCGACGTGACTGATACGGGACTCGCCGGCGGTGTGATCGTTGGCGTCTGTCACCCTCACCCCTACAAACCACAAATCAACAGGAATGCCAGCGGTCTCGGGCGAAAGATGAGCTTACCTGGCTGGCGCATCCGGCGGGAATCGACCCGGCGCGTGTCCCGGGGCAGGACTCGCGGAGATCGTTTCGATGGCGTGTCGGCCGGGTATGTGCGGTACCCCGGGCCGGCGGTGAAACCCCGACCCCGACCGACACCGATCTCGGCTACAGCCAGGAGGACGAGAATGAGTACCGACAACGTGGGCGACAGTGCGACAGCGGCATCTGAGGGCATCAACCCCGATCTGACGTCGACAGCCGGTTTCGAGGATCTCGACGAGGACCGGCTCGGTCAGGACCCGCTCGAGGAGGGGATGGACCCGCCCGAGGACTGGTCGGCCAGTGATCGGACCGGCACGACCGCCCGGGAACAGCGGGAAGGGGAGTCCCTCGACGAGAAACTCGACCAAGAGATCCCCGACCAGAACCCCTGACGACGTCCGCGCCCCGGTCCGCGCCGATGTTTCCGCACGCTTCTCAGCGGGCACCATCTCGACCATGAGCGACGAGAACCCCGAGCACGAACCGAAGACGATCTCCTACCCCGGTGAGACCGACGAGATGGGCGAACGCCCCCGGGACGAGATGCGCGACTATCGCGGCCGCGATCTGCTGGCCGGCAAGACCGCCCTCATCACGGGCGGCGACTCGGGTATCGGTCGCGCGGTCGCGGTCGCCTTCGCCAAGGAGGGCGCCGATGTCGCCATCGCCTACCTGGAGGAAGACAACGACGCCCGCCACACGGTCGAGCTCATCGAGGCCGAAGGACGGCAGGCCCGCGCGTACCGCGGCGACCTCGCCGACCCGGCGCACTGCGCCGACATCGTGAAGCGGACCGTCGACGAGCTCGGCGCATTGGACATCCTGGTGAACAACGTCGCCTATCAGGAGATAGTGGACGACTTCCTGGAGCTGACGCCGGAGCAGTGGCGACGCACCTTCGACGTCAACATCGACAGCTTCTTCCACACCACGCGAGCGGCGGTGCCGCACCTGACCGGCGGCGGCGCCATCATCAACACGTCGTCGATCAACGGTCTGCGTGGCAACGACAGCCTCATCGACTATTCGGCGACCAAGGGCGCGGTGCTGGCCCTGACCTACTCGCTGGCGCAGGCGCTGATGGAACGGAAGATCCGCGTGAACTGCGTCGCGCCGGGCCCGGTCTGGACGCCGCTGATCCCGGCGACGATGCCGGCCGAGGCGGTCAAGGACTTCGGCACCCAGGCGCCGATGGGACGGGCGGCCCAGCCCGACGAGATCGCGCCGTCGTACGTGTTCTTCGCGGCCGAGCAGCTCTCGTCGTACTACACCGGCGAGGTGCTGGCCCCGATCGGTGGCGAGACCCTGCCGGGGTAGGCCGTCGGGTCAGGGCACCGGGAGCGGCGCCAGGCTGTTCCCGCGCGGCAGCGAACCGCAGTTGCTCTGTGTCGGGGCACCCGCGAACCGCTCGGTGAGGTACTGCAGTGCCAGCGGTTCGAACGGGAGGAACGCCTCCTGATGGGTCAGGCCGTTGAGCTGCCGGTAGGTGATGTCCACGCCGCGTGAGCAGTACTCGTTCGCCAGGCCGATCACGTCACCGGTGATCATCAGGGTGTCCCCGATCGCGTTGTAGTGGCCCACCGCGAGAAGCATCTTCGTCGACGGGGTGCCCGACCGTCCCATGATGTTGTCGTTGATCGCCCGCACCACCTGCGGCACGTCGAGCAGGCCGGCGTACGGCGGCCTGACCATGTCCGCGCTGGTGAGTCCCGGATACTTAGACGCGAACTCCGAGATGCACTCGTCGCTGACGTCCTGGGCGACCTGTCGGCCGCGGGTCGAGAGGAACGTCGAGGTGTCGAGCCGGTAGGTCCGCTGGTAGGCGACCACGAGCGCCGGGATGACACCCGCCCACTTCGCACTTCCGTTGATGTAGGGCAGGTTGTGCGCGAGGTCCACCGGCAATCCGCCCGCGGCGGCGCCGACGATGTTCAGTTCGGGCGCGTAGCGCGGCGCGACCTCGGCGCCGAACTGCGTGGGGATGGACCCGCCGGAATATCCGACGAGGCCGACCGGGGTCGACCGCGGCAGCCGCAGGAACGACTGTGCGGCGCGGACGCCGTCGAGTGCGGCATAGCCCGACTGCCGGCCGATGGTCCACTGCAGCTTCTCGCCCTCGTAGTCCGGGACCACGACGGTGTACCCAGCGGCGAGATAGCCTGCGATGACGCCTTGTTCGGCGGTTGCGGTGCCGTTGGTGTAACCCCCGCTGAGCGTGTACGACGGATCGCACTGAGACCCGAGCGCGTCGTAGGCCATGTGGTACGAGACCAGGCGCGTCGGGCCCGGGATCAGCGGTCGTAGCACGGTCGCGACCGTCACCACGCTCCCGCCGAACTGGTCGGTGGTGCGATAGAGCACCTGGGAGCCGGTGATCGGGGTGGACATCGTGGGCGTCTGGAACCGCATGGGACGGCTGCGGAGCACCGCTCCGGGAGCCACGCCCGACAGTGAGGCGTTGTAACGGTAGAACGGGTCGGCCGACGGCAGTGGCGAGCCCGGCCCGGGTGCGGCCTGGGCGGGGGGCGTGCCCGCGAACACGCCGAGCAGCACGCCGACAACCACACCGATGACACCCACGCGCAGCCAACTCGTGCGCACCCCGAACGACATGGCTCATCTAAGCACCGAATGGGTGTCTGCGTCAGCGATCGAGCAGGCGGATGTCCGTTTTCGGCTCTGTCACCCCTACGGTGTGCGGGTGGGCAGGGCAGGAGTGAGCAGACCGACCAAGATCGCATGGACGGCCCTCGCGGCCGTCGTCGTCGTCCTCGGTGTCGCGGTACTCATCGACCGCGAACCCGCGCCTGCCCCGGCGGACACCGCCGTCGCGGCCGATCTCGTGGTGCGCCTGGACAGCCACCGCCTAACGTCGCCGGAACGTGAGCGGGCGCGTTTTGTCGAGTTCCTCGACTTCGAGTGTGAGGCCTGTGGCGCGGTCTACCCGATCATCGAAGATCTCCGGCGCACCTACGGCGACCGGATCACCTTCGTGGTCCGCTACTTCCCGATGCCCGGGCATCTCAACGCCGAGCGCGCGGCCCGCGCCGTCGAAGCGGCTGCACAGCAGGGCCGATTCGAGCAGATGTACCAGCGCATGTTCACCACCCAGGCCCGATGGGGGGAGCAGCGGGCTCCCGCCGACGACGTGTTCCGTGGTTTCGCGATCGATCTCGGGCTGGACATGACGGCCTTCGACGCCGCGTACGACAGTCCCGCCACGCTGGAGCGGATTCGTGCCGATGTCGCCGATGGGTTGGCCCTGGGCGTACAGGGCACCCCTACGTTCTTTCTCGACGACCAGCGCTTGGTGCCGACCACCGTCGACGACCTGACCGGAGCGCTGGAACGGGCGGCCACCGGCTGAGGCTACGGGCGGGGGAGACCGTGCGGCACCGACCGGGACTGAAACATGGGATGTTAGGTTGTTTGCGTGTCCGGACAGATCACCCCACCTCGCCGGACGAGCGAGCTCGTCGTGCAGCGCATGCAGGAGTTGATCGCGGACGGCACCTGGCCCCTGGGCGAACGGATCCCCGCCGAGCCCGAGCTCGTGGCGCAGTTCGGCGTCGGCCGCAACACGATCCGGGAGGCCGCCCGGGCCCTGGAACACGCCGGCATGCTCGAGCCCCGGCGGGGCGACGGCACGTATGTGCGCGGCCGGAGCCCACTCGCCGGTGCGATCGCGCGGACCTCCGCGCCGTCGGAGCTCCGGGATCTGCTCGAAGTGCGACGTGCTCTCGAGAGCGAGGCCTCGGCCGGTGCGGCCGCCCGGGGCGACGCCGCCGACGTCGAACGTCTCCGCCTGTTGCTGGCGCGCACCGAGGACGCGATGGCCGACGGTGACCTGGATCGATACACCGAGGCGGACATCGCATTCCACGCCGAGCTCGTCGTCGCGTCCCGCAACGCGCTGCTCATCGCGATGTACGACGGAATCGCCGAGGCGATCGCCCGTACTCATCCGTCGGTCTTGCGACGTCCGCTGGCCGAGCAGTCGCACCCGCGCGGTCATCGAGATGTCGTCGACGCGATCGAGCGCGGCGACGCCGACGCAGCGCGCGCGGCGGTGTACGCCTACGTCGACTCCACCGAGGTGTGGGGATGAGCGCGCAGGCGCTGTCCACGCGCGAGAAGTCCGCCGTCGGGGTCATCGTCACCGCGGTCGGAGTGATGTTGGTCGCCGCGAACCTGCGACCGGCCGTGGTGGCCGTCGGACCGCTCATCGGGGTGATCTCCGACGACGCCGGCTTCAGCAGCGCCGTCGCCGGTCTGCTGACCGCGCTGCCGGTGCTGTTCTTCGGGATCTCGGCGCCGGTGGCTCCCCGTCTGGCCAACCGGTTCGGCATCGAACGGGTCATCTTCGGGGCCCTGCTCGTCTTGATCGTCGGCATCCTCGTCCGGCTCATCCCGTCGCCGGCCGCCCTGTTCGGGGGTTCGGCGGTCATCGGCGCCGCCATCGGCACCTGCAACGTCGTGCTCCCGGCGCTGATCAAACGCGACTTCGCGCACCGCTCCGGGCTCATGACCGGCCTCTATTCGATGACTCTCTCCGGCGGGGCGGCGGTCGCGTCCGGGGTGAGCGTGCCGATCAACGACGCACTCGGCGGGGACTGGCGGCTGGCGTTGGCCGCGTGGTCGCTGCTCGCGCTGGTCGCCGTGGTCGTCTGGATTCCGCAGCTGCCGCTGGTTCACCGGGTGACCTCGGCGGCGCCGACATCGTCGTTGCTGACGAACCCGATCGCGTGGGCGATCACGGTCTTCATGGGCACGCAGTCGCTGATCTTCTACACGTTCGTGGCCTGGCTGCCGCAGTACCTCGTCGACGCCGGCATGTCGCCGTTGCGGGCGGGTGCGGTCCTGGCGTCGGCGCAGGTGGTCGCCCTGATCATGTCGCTGGTCGCGCCGATCGTCGCCGGCCGCTTCGCCGGTCAGCGGGTGGTGACCCTGTCGGTGATCGCGGTCTGCGCCGTCGGCTTCGTGGGTCTGCTGAGCACTGATGTCTGGCCGGGATTCTGGGCGGCCTGTGTGATGGTCGGGCCCGGTTCGTCGATCAGTCTGGCCCTTCTCTTCATGGTGCTGCGCAGCTCGGGATCCGAACAGACGGGCCAGGTGTCCGGGATGGCGCAGTGCGTCGGCTACCTGGCGGCGGCGGCCGGCCCGATCATCATCGGCGCCATCCATGACGTCACCGGCTCGTGGACTCTGGCCATGGCGGTGCTCGGTCTCGTGCTGGTGCCCCAGGCGCTCTCCGTCCTCGGCGCCGCCAAGGACGTCAAGATGACCGGTTGACGAGGTCTGCGCCGGGACCCGGACAATTCGTCGCACAGTCGGTATCGGTCAGCCCTGACCGCTAATCTGTCGCCATGCATTGTGTGGTCGTGGGTGGGGGACTGGCCGGACTGGCGTCGGCGGTCTGGCTGTCGGAGGCGGGGCAACGCGTCACCCTGCTCGAACGGCGGGGTTCACTCGGCGGACGCACCATCTCGATGCCGCTGCACGCCGTCGACGACGTGCCCGACAACGGGCAGCACGTCTTCGCCAGCGGGTACGAGCACCTTATGCGCTATCTGGACAGCGTCGGTACGCGGGAGCACGTGGCCTTCCCGGGTCACATGACGGTGCGAATGCCCGGTGGGGCGACGCGCCGATCGGCGTTCACCGGCCTGCCCGGACTGCGGGCCGCGCTCGGCGACCTGCCCGGGGTGACCGGCCTCGACCGGTTGCGCACGGCGCGTGCGCAGATGAGGTTGATACGGCAGGCATTTCGGCAACCCGACTGGCTCGACGAGGTCACCGCCGACGAGTGGTTCCGTCGCATCGGACTGCCGCAGTCGGCCCGGGATGCGTTGTGGGACGGCATCGTCATCGGCCTCACCGGCGACAAGCCCGACATCTCCTCGGCCAAGGTCCCGGCCGATCTGCTCGTCACGGGAGCCCGCCGGGCGCGCGAGACGCGTACGCCGATCTCGATCGGGTATCCCACCGTCGATCTCGACACGTTGTTCATCGACGGCGCCGAGAAGCGCTTCGCCGACGCCGGTGTGGAGGTCCGACACCGGGCGGTGGTCTCGTCGATCGACGTCACCGACGGGACGGTGAGCGGGGTGACGCTGGCCGACGGCGAGAAGATCGCAGCCGATGCCGTCATCTGCGCGGTACCGGTGTGGAGCGTGAAGGGTCTGCTCGACCAGGTGCCCGGGCACGAGCGGATCTATCGCGCCGTCGAGAACCTGACCCCGGTGCCCATCGTCAGTGTGAACCTCTATCTCGACCGCTCGATCGGGATGACCGACTGGGGCGAGATCCTCTACGGCGGTGAGGGAGTGCTCGAACAGGTCTGGGACCGCCAGCGCATGCACGGGCGCGAACCACGCGACAACTACTTCTACTCGACGACGGTGTCGGCGTCCTACGATCTGATCTCGAAGACGAACGCCGAGATCACCGAGATCCAGATGGACATGCTGCGCCGCTACTTCCCGCAGGCGGCGAACGCGCAGGTGGTCCACAGCCACGTGGTCCGGATGCCGAAATCGACCTTCGCGCAACGACCCGGGACCGCCGGCCTCCGCCCAGACCAGCGCACCGAGGTCGACGGCCTCGCCCTCGCCGGTGACTGGACCCGCACCGACTGGACCACGACGATGGAGGGCGCGTGTCAGAGCGCGGCGCGGGCCGTCGACATCATCCTGGAGTTCGCCCGGCTCGGTTGAGTCGAGGACTTTCTCCGCGGCGCATACCAGCATGGTTGCGGGGGTTTGTCGTCCCTGGCAGGGTGCACATATACGGCCGTTTCCCGAAGGGCGTGCAGAACTCCGCGCCGCGGACGCCGTACCTCGCGACGCGTCGTCGTGCGACGGTCGCGCACAACACAATCACCTTGCCTGCCGCCGGGGCAGAACTGCTCCGCGAGCGGCCCGCCGGATGAGGGAAAGGATCGTTGCGATCGTGGTAACTCACACAGCAGCCAGAACTCCAGAAGCCGCCGATGTCTCGCCCGGCGCGCAGTCGACGAGCACACCCGTCGACGTCTACCGCACCCGGCTCGCGCAGCGCAGCCAGATCGAACCGCGCCCACACAACACCGTGTGGGGGAGCATGGGAAACCCGGGCCCGCTGTCCGCGCCCGAACTCCGGCACTATGCCGATCGCGGATACCACACGGAGACAAACATTCTCTCGGACGCCGACATCGCCGACTGCCTACGCGAGGTGGAGTCCATCACCGAGCGGCTCGGCGACGACGATCGGGTGATCCGCGAATCATCGAGCGGGCAGGTGCGATCGCTGTTCGCGGTGCATCAGCTCAGTGACGTCATCGCCGAGATATGTTCGCGTGAAACGATTGCCGGGGTGGCCCGGCAGATCCTCGACGACGACGTCACGATCCACCAGAGCCGCATCAACCTGAAACCCGGGTTCGCGGGCGGTCCGTTCTACTGGCACTCGGACTTCGAGACGTGGCACGCCGAGGACGGCATGCCCGCCCCACGTGCGCTGAGCGTCTCGCTGGCCTTGACGCCGAACCACACCACCAACGGTCCGCTGATGATCATCCCGGGATCACACCGCCGGTTCGTCAGCTGCGTGGGCGAGACACCTGATGACTACCACCGGGAATCGCTGACGTCGTATCGGCCGCCATTCGGGACACCGGAGGAGGAGGATGTCGCGAGCCTCGCCGACGAACTGGGCATCGACACGATCACCGGCCCCGCCGGGTCCGCACTGTATTTCGACTCGAACTGCATGCACGCGTCCGGCGGGAACATCACGCCCTTCCCGCGCAGCAATCTGTTCGTCGTCTTCAACGCGAAATCGAACGCCCTCCAGGCGCCGTTCGGCGGGACCGAGCCACGCCCGGATCATCTGGCGCACAGGTGAGTTCGTCGTCCCCTGCTCCCTGAGGTGCGAGCGGCACGGCCCTGCTCCTTAACCCGAGAGAACGACCTGCCCCCTGCTCCCTGAGGAGCGCCCGGAGCTTGCGGAGGGCGCGTCACGAAGGGTCCCGTAACGTGTCTCGCCAGACCCTTCGTGACGCTCGCAAGCTCGCTCCTCAGCTCAGGGAGCGGAGGGGTCACAGGTGAACGACCTTCAGAACCCCGTCGACGAGCCCAGGTCCGGGGCCGGCCCGGCGAAGTAGTGCTCACCGTCGAAAATGGCCGGCAGGCCGGCGGCCAGGTAGGTGCCGATGCCGGGCTGCTCCAGCTCGGTGAAGAGCGGATTGCGCTGCAGAACACCTGATTCGACGACCTCGTCAAAAGTCCGGTAACGCTCCCAGAGCACGGAGGTCTGCGCCAGCGCGGCCTCGACCTCGACAGACGTGTGTCGCGCGAACCACGCCGCGAACAGCGGTGTGAGGACACCGCGGTGAATGTACCGGTCGTCCTCCCTGACGAAGTCCGCTCCCAGCGCCCGTTCGACGGCCGCGACCGCCTCGCCGGTCCCGGTCATCTCGACCAGCCCGCGGAAATGCCGCGGGGTCAGGGCGACGAGCATGAAGCGAGAGTCATCCGCGGTGACGAAATCGGTTCCGTAGGTGCCGTATACGTCGTTCCCGGTGGCCGGTCGGGTGTCGCCACTCAGCTGCGGTTCGGTGAGATAGCCGAGCGTCCCGGCGATGGCGAGAGCGGTGTCCTCCAGGGGCAGGGTGATCTGCGCCCCCATCCCGTTCTGGTCGCGGCGCCGGACGGCGGCCGTGATCGCCAGTGCGGCATAGAGGCCGCACGCGACATCCCACGCCGGCAGTACGTGATTGACGACGCCGGCGTAGTCGGTGGGGCCGGTGATCGACGGGAATCCGAGTGCCGCGTTGACTGTGTAGTCGACTCCGGGAGTGCCGTCGGTCCGGCCGAGCAGTTCCAGGGTGATGACGTCGGAGCGCCGCGCCGACAGCGTCTCGTGACTCATCCACGACCGTCCGCCCGCGTTGGTGACCAGGATTCCGCCGCCCGGCCCGCTGTCGATGACAAGATCCTGGATCATTCGCTGTCCCTGGGGGTCACGGAAGTCGACGGTGACGGACTTCTTGCCGCGGTTGAGCCCGGTCCAGTAGATCGAGTTGCCGTCATCGGTGACCGGCCAGCGGTTGATGTCGGCGGCCCCGCCGATTGGGTCGACCCGGATCACCTCGGCGCCGAGCTGCGACAGGGTCAGGCCGCACAGGGGTGAGGCGACGAAGCTCGACACCTCCACGACGCGGAGGCCTTCGAGCGGACGGGGATGCGAGCTCATGCGCGGAAACTCCTGGAGTGGAATGGGGGATTCGGCAGACGATCAGGCCATCAGGACGCGGAAACGCCAGTCGAGGACCTCGCGATCGGAGTCGTCGCCGTGTGCGACGACGGTGGAGCGCAGGCGCAGGACGCCGCCGGCGGCGAGCGGCGTCGCCTCCTCGACGAGGATCGTCGAACTGAGGGTGTCGCCCTCGTGCACCGGTCCGGTGTGGTCGCACGAATCCCAGCCGGTCACCGTCACCAGGTTCGGCAGCGCCCGGTTCGCCTGCGCGAGGGCCAGTCCGATGGTGTGCCCGCCGTAGACCAGCCGACCGCCGGCGGCCGCACCGGCCACCCGCTCGTCGTGGTGGGTGGCTGCGATGTTCAGCGAGAGCCGGGCGAGTTCGGGTGCGCTGGACACCACGTCGGCGCTGGAGGAGAAGGCGCGTCCGGCAAACTCGGATGAGAAATGTTGTCCGCGTGCGGATTCGCGATAGGTGTCGAGGTCCCATTCGGGGATGAACGGTTGCGCATCGTCTCCCGGTCCGATGGTGCTCAGGTCGTCAGCGTGCACGGTCCGCCCGGGATCGGCGTCGGGTGACAACGGCAGCATCGCGCACCGGTAGAAGTCGAGGACGGTGACGCCGGTCTGATCGGTGGTGACCATGTGGAGCGCGGCGAGCCCGGTCGGCGCACGTCCTGGCTTCGGTGTGTTTTCGCGCAGCCC
This sequence comes from Gordonia sp. SCSIO 19800, assembly GCF_018132775.1. NCBI lineage: Bacteria > Bacillati > Actinomycetota > Actinomycetes > Mycobacteriales > Gordoniaceae > Gordonia > Gordonia sp. SCSIO 19800. The sequence continues at coordinate 79,542 of NZ_JAGRQM010000018.1, forward strand.
GACCACTTCGGTGACGGTCGTCAACGTGTCGCCGATCCGGGGGTGGCTCAGGAACCGCAGGCCGCGGTAGAAGAGGTTCGCCTTCACGTGGTGGGTGGCCAGCGTGGATTGACCGATCGCGACGTCGGTGACCAGGCCGGGATGGGCGAGGACGCCACCCACCACGCGATCCGAGAGATGGGCGTCGAGCGAGAGTCGAAGGCGGTCACCGAGAATCGCTTGGTGCGTCGCGGCGAGACCGGATGTCAACGTGAGCGACGGCGCGTCGTCGAACAACTGTCCATGGGACAGTTCGTCGAAGAACGGGCCGCCCACGGCGACCGGCTCGGACGCGCTCATTCGGACGCAGCCTTGGCGAGGACGCGCCGCGCGGAGACGGCGAGCGCCTCGTCGAGCATTCGGCCGTCGAGCTCGGCCGCACCGGCACCCGCGGCGGCTGCCTGCTCGAGTGCGTCGAGCACCCGTCGTGCGTCCTCCACGGCGGCGGCGTCCGGGGTGAAGATGTCGATGGCGGACTGCAGTTGAGCCGGATGGATCACCCAGGTGCCGTCGAAGCCGAGGTCGCGGACCCAGCGCTTGGCGTCGCGGAAGGTGTCGTCGTCGGCGATCGTCAGATGCGGTCCGTCGATGACGTCCACGCCGGCCGCGCGCGCGGCGAGCAACACCGAGTCCTGGACGACGTGCCACGTCCGCATCGGCAGGTCGGGGCTGCGTCCCAATGATGCGGCGAGATCGGCGTAACCGATGAGGACGGCATCGAGCCGGTTTGTGGCCGCGCAGATGGCGCCGGCGTCACGGATGCCGCGCGGTGATTCGAGCAACGCCTGCAGGCGGACCGACGCTCGGCCGAGCTGCTCGTCGGCCGACCGGAGGTCGGCGGGCGAGTCGGCCTTCGGCAGCACCACCGACGTCAGGTTCGGCATCTGGGCGCAGGCGGCGAGATCGGCGCCGGCCCAAGGCGTGTCGATCGCGTTGATGCGCAACGAGATCGCGCGGTCGGCGCCGAACTCGGCGACCAGGTCGGCGGCCGCTGCGCGTGCGGAGTCCTTGTTCGCCGGGGTCACCGCGTCCTCGAGGTCGAGCACGACCTCATCGGCGATCGAAGCCAGCGCCTTGCGGGCCTTGCGGTCGTCGGAGGCGGGCGCGACCAGGACGGCTCGTCTTCTCTGCACGGTTGCTCCAGGGGTCGAGATCAAATGTGCGGCCATATGTGATGCGGTTCCGGTTGTATCAGACCGCGCCGAGCTTTGGGAAGTGTTGACAGGTCCGACGGGGATCGACAAAATGGCCGTACAAATCCGCCGTAGATCGTAGGGGCACCGTCATGAGCTCACTTTCCGCCGAAGAGGCATTCCTGGTCGACACTGTGCGGTCCTTCGTCGACCGCGAGGTGAAGCCGTCGGTCCAGGAGGTCGAGCATGCCAACGAATATCCCGAGAAGTGGATCGAGCAGATGAAGCAGATCGGCATCTACGGGCTGGCGGTGCCCGAGGAGTTCGGCGGTTCGCCGGTGTCGATGCCGTGCTATGCGCAGGTCACCCAGGAACTCGCGCGCGGCTGGATGAGTCTGGCCGGCGCGATGGGTGGGCACACGGTTGTCGCGAAGTTGTTGACGCTGTTCGGCACCGACGAGCAGAAGCTCGAGTACCTGCCGCGGATGGCGACCGGTGAACTGCGCGCCACCATGGCGCTCACCGAACCGGGCGGCGGGTCGGATCTGCAGGCGATGTCGACCGTGGCGAAGACCGATGGCGACGAGCTGGTCATCAACGGTGCGAAGACCTGGATCAGCAACGCCCGGCGTTCCGGGCTGATCGCGCTGATGTGCAAGACCGATCCCGGCGCGCAGCCGCGCCACAAGGGCATCTCGATCGTGCTCGTCGAACACGGACCCGGGCTGACCGTGTCACGCGACCTGCCCAAGCTCGGCTACAAGGGTGTCGAGAGCTGCGAGCTGTCCTTCGACGGTTACCGCATCCCGCAGACGGCGATCCTGGGCGAGGTGCCCGGCAAGGGATTCGGTCAGATGATGAAGGGCTTGGAGACCGGTCGAATCCAGGTCGCCTGCCGAGCGCTGGGCGTCGCGACCGCGGCACTCGAGGACTCGCTCGCCTACGCGCAGCAGCGGGAATCCTTCGGACAGCCGATCTGGAAGCATCAGTCGATCGGCAACTATCTCGCCGACATGGCGACCAAGCTCACCGCAGCGCGCCAGCTGACCTGGCACGCGGCCGAACAGTACGACCGGGGTGAGCGCTGCGACATGGAGGCGGGGATGGCCAAGCTCTACGCCTCCGAGGTGGCGATGGAAATCGCCCTGAACGCCGTCCGCATCCACGGTGGTTACGGGTACTCCACCGAGTTCGACGTCGAGCGATACTTCCGGGACGCGCCCCTGATGATCGTCGGCGAGGGCACCAACGAGATCCAACGCAATGTCATTGCGGCACAACTCGTGTCGCGCGGCGGGATCTGAGCGGCACGCCGTCGTCCGGCGGGAGAGTGGGTTTCATGCGCGAGTCCGAGCAGTCCGCACCTGCGTACAAGACGTTGGCCGCGGAACTGCGCGAGCACATCGTCGCGGGCAGATACGCCGGCGGTGTGCGGCTGCCGACCGAATCCGAGCTCTCCCAGGAGTACGGGCTCAGCCGGCAGACCGTCCGCCGCGCGTTCCTCGAATTGGTGAGCGAGGGCTCGGTGTACCGCGTGCCCGGCCGGGGAACGTTCGCGACCGAGACCGCGGGTCAGTACCTGCGCCAGCTGGGTTCGATCGAGGACCTCATGAACCTGTCGACGGACACCGAGATGCAGGTGCTCGAATCACCCTCGCGCCGCGTGGATCTCGAGGCAGCGGGTCGCCTGCGACTGGACACCGACGTGGTGTACCGCATCGTCTTCCAGCGATTCCACGACGGTGTCCCTTTCGTCGTGACCACCGTGTGGTGGCCGGAGTCGGTCGCACGCCTGGTGATCGACGCCCCCGAGGTCGAGGCCGGAGCGCGCAGTGACCACACGATGATCGGCCTGCTGGAACCTCACCTGGTGCACCCGATCGAGGAGTGTGCGCAGTCGATCACCGCCACCGTCGCCGATGCCGAGACCGCCGCCCGGCTCGGATGCCCGGTGGGGCACACGGTGCTCCGGGTGGACCGGTTGTACACCGATTCACGCGGCCGGGCAGTCGAACTCGCGGTCAGCCACTTCCTTCCCGAGCACTACACGTATCGGGTGACGCTCCGTCGCACCGCCGACCCGCGGCCGGAGTGAGCCGGCGCCCTCTGCTCCCTGGCGAGCGCGACCCCCTGCTCCCTGAGGAGCGCGACCCCCTGCTCCCTATCCGAAAGAACGACATAGCCATTGCTCCCTGAGGTGCGAGGAGCGCAAGCGACGAGCCACGAAGGGCTTGGCGACGTATCTCACCAGGACCCTTCGTGACGGCCTCCGCAAGCTCCGGCCTCCTCAGGGAGCAGTTGGTGGCTCGCTTCGCTCGCACCTCAGGGAGCAGTTGGTGGCTCGCTTCGCTCGCACCTCAGGGAGCAGTTGTTGGCTCGCTTCGCTCGCACTTCGAGGAGTAGTGGGCACGCGCCCTCTAACGAAGCGGTACCCCTGTCAGCCCCGAGCCGGGAGGGGTTGCTCCTCCGGCACATTCGACGATCCGCGACGCGAGGGGATGGTCAGTGTGATCGCCATGCCGACGAAGGCGGCGGCCGCGGCGACGAGGAAGCACCAGGTGAACGTCGACTGGTCGGGCACCTCGGTGCCGCCGAGCGAGATCGTGGCACTGGCCAGGATCAGTGCCATCACGGCGGAGGCGACGGTGGTGCCCAGCGAACGCATGAGTCCGTTGAGTCCCACGGCGGCACCGGCTTCGGTGGCCGGCACCGATCCCATGATCAGGGTCGGCATCGCCGCGTAGCCGACCCCCACACCGATGGCACACACGATCGAGGCCAGCATCAGCTTCCAGGCCGCGTCCATGAGGAAGAAGGCGAGCAGGTAGCCGCATCCCAGGATGGCGGCGCCGATCGCCAGGGTGATCTTGGCGCCGATCCGGTTGATGAGGATGCCCGAGATGGGCGCGAAGATCATCATCATCAGTCCGCCAGGCGCCATCCACAGGCCCGCGGCCAGAAGCGACTGTCCCAGACCATAACCGGTGGCCTCCGGGAGGCGCAGCAGCATCGGCAGCACGATGGACTGGGCCATCATGCCGAAGCCGATCGCCGCGGCGGCGATGTTGGTCAGCAGGACGGCGGGCCGTGCGGTGGTGCGCAGGTCGACGAGCGGCTCACGCTGGCGCAGTTCGAAGAATCCCCATCCGATCAACACCAGGATTCCGCCGATACCGAGTCCGAGTGTGGCGCCGGACGTCCAACCCCAGTCGTTCGCCTTCGAGACGGCGATGAGGAAGGCGGACAGTCCCACGGCCAACCCGATCGCTCCGGAGACGTCGATGCGTCCGCCCGCGGCGTCGTTCACGCGCGGGACCAGGACGAGGACTGCGACCGTGACGAGGACGCCGAGACCGGCTGCCACGTAGAACAGGGCGTGCCAATCCCAGGTCTGCACGATCCAGGCCGCCAGCGGTAGGCCGATCGCACCGCCGACGCCGAGCGTGGCACTCATTGCGGCGACGGCCATCGAGGTGATCCGGGGCGGGGTGATCTCGCGGATGAGGCTCATGCCGACGGGGATGAATCCCATGGCCAGACCCTGCACGCCGCGTCCGATGATCAGCGGGATGAGCGAGTCGCCCAGCGCGCAGATCAGCGAACCGAGGGTGAGCAGTACCGCACTCACCAGGAGGACCCGCTGCTTGCCGAACATGTCGCCGAGGCGTCCGGCGATCGGCATGGCCACGGCGGCGGCGAGCAGGGTCGCGGTGATGATCCACGATGCGTTGCCGATCGATGTCCCGAGCAGACGGGGCAGGTCGGGCTGGATCGGGATGATCAGCGTCTGCATCAGCGAGGCGACCAGGCCGCCGAAACACAACACCACGACGCTGCCGATCGCGCCGGCGGGTGCCTTCTCGACCGCGTCGGACGCGTCGTCGGTCAGCTCGGGCGCGGAACCTCGTACTTGGCTCATGGGGGAGACCTCCTTCGAGGTATGCAGCATACATATGTAATGTACACAAGCAAATCGGACAGTAGGTTGTCCATGTCGACAGATGGAGGAGAGATGTCGGAGGACCATGCGCCCTGGCAGTCGCCGGTGCATCGTGACCTGGCGCAGGAGTTGCTGCGGATGTCGCGACGTCGCAGCCTGGTGCATCCCGCCGTCGGCCTGGAACGCTCGGCCTTCGCGATCCTCTGGATTCTCTCCGACGGTCGGCCGCGGACGTTGCGGGAGCTGACCGCCGACCTCCAGCTCGAGCAGTCGACGGTCAACCGGCAGGTCAACGCAGCCATCAAACACGGCTACGTCGAGCGGTTCGAGGTCGAGGACTCGCTGTCGAAGATGATCCGCCCGACCGAGGCCGGGCGAGAGGCGTTCCGGCGCGACGGCCTGCTGCGTGCCGAACGGCTCGAGCAGGTCTTCGCCGATCTGGCCCCGGGCTCGCCGCAGGCCCTGCTCCACGAGCTGCGTGCCTTCAACGACGCCTACGAGCGGACCCAGCACCGGCACGGTGCGGCCGATGAATCCGACCGCGGGAAAAGGGGATTGGCGTGACCTCGGCCGGCACATACGTGGTGACGGGCTCGGCGTCGGGGATGGGTGCGTCGGTGGCCGCCGCCTTGCGCGCGGACGGTCACACCGTGATCGGGGTCGATCAGCGCGATGCCGACGTCGTCGCCGATCTGTCGACACCCGAGGGCCGACGCCGCGCGGCCGACGAGGTCCTCGCCCGATCCGGCGGGCAACTCGACGGGGCCGTGCTGGCCGCGGGCATGGGCCCCGCGGCCGGGACGGGAGCGGATGATCGTCGAGGTCAACGTGTTCGGGGTGACCGAACTGCTGACCGCCTGGCGTCCGGCGCTGGCCGCTGGGGCGAAGGCGAAAGTGGTTGTCTTCGGTTCGAATTCGACGACGGTCACGCCGCTGGTCCCCAAATCCGCCATCCGACGCCTGCTGGATGGCGACCCCGAGGGGGCCGTCCAGGTGATCCGACGCCGGCGCGGCGTCACGGGCCCGGTGGCGTACGCGTCGTCGAAGATCGCGGTCACGCAGTGGCGCCGCCTGCACGGAAGGCGACCGAATGGGCCGGTGAGGGCATCCGGGTCAACGTCCTCGCTCCCGGGCCGGTCATGACGCCGCTGTTGCAGTCGCAACTCGACGGTCCGCAGGCCGGGCACGTGAAGTCGTTTCCGGTTCCGGTGCGCGAGTACGGAACTCCTGACCAGCTCGCCGCCTGGGTCATGCTGATGCTGTCACCGGCGGCGGACTTCATGGCCGGCGCGGTCGTCACCGTCGACGGTGGAACCGACGCCCGCATGCGGGGACGGGACTGGCCGTCGCCGCTGCCCCCGCGGGCGATACCCCGGTTCCTATGGACGATGTATCGTGCCCCCGACAGGGCATGGTCGCCGAGTACTAGAGGCCGGCCCGCTCGAGCGCCTCGTCGAACTCTTCCGACGCCTGCTTCTCGCTCTTGCCGTCGTCGAGCGCCTGGCGATAGACGGCGAACAGTTCCGCGCCCCGCTCCACATAGGCCTGCGTCCATCGCTCGGCGTCGACACGCCAATAGCCGATGACGTCGTACGACCGGCGGTCCCAGCGAAGATTGCCGCGCAGGTGCTTGCGGATCGCACGCGACTCCGCCGCCTCGCCGGCGAACCAACAGTATGCGCCCGAGGTCGGCAGGGTGAGTCCGCAGACCGTGTCCGCGAGACGGCTCGGCGTGCGGGAGTTGCCGCCGACCAGCGTGATCAGCTCGACGTCGCGCTCGGGCAGATAGGCCAGTTCGGTCGGGGCGGGCACCTCGACCACGGCGGTGACACCGTCGGTCGACGGCAGTTCGTCGAGGATTCGGGCCAGGGCGGGGAGTCCGGCCAGATCGGCGGCGAGGATCAGGCGTTCGACGCCGGCGGGTGGTGCGTACCAGCACCGCGCGTGCGTCATCACCACGTCGTGCCCCGCTTCGGCGCGCTGGGCCCACAGCGTTGCAGGGCCGGCGGCATGGATGACGAAGTCGACGACCATGGTGCCGGCGGAGTGGTCGACCGAGCGGATCGAGTAGTTGCGGCCGTCGGGTGCGGGGTCGGTGTCGTAATAGGCCCACGTGCCGTCGCGACATTCCATATCCGGTGTGACACGCTCGGGGTCGTGTGGGAAGTAGATGCCCACGGCTTCGTCGGCGCCGCCGGGTAAGCCGAGTCCTGGCAGATCGTTCACGTCGAAGACGATGCGACGCAGGTTGGGCGTCAGGTCGGCGACGTCGGCAACGCGTGCTCTGGAATAGCCCATGAGGTAACCCTAACCTGAGTCGGGCTGGACCCCAGTTACTAGGATATGCAACCATCGAAGAACTGTCGGTGTGGAGAGGAGTTCGCCCGTGTCGGAACCATCGGTCTTGACGGAGGAGAACGGGTCGGCGCGGTCGCTGATCCTGAACCGTCCGAAGTCCATCAACGCGATCGATCACGAGATGGTCGGCTCAATGGCCGAGCACCTCGCGGCCTGGGCCGCCGATGACGCGGTCGAGGCCGTCGTTCTCTCCGGCGCCGGTGAGCGGGGCCTCTGCGCCGGTGGCGACATCGTCGCCATCCATCGCGACGCGTCCGCGTTGAGCGGTAATCCCGAGTCGACCGATCGTGACGCCGAGCAGTCGCCGTCGGCGAGGTTCTGGTTCGACGAATACCGTCTGAACGCGCTGATCTCGGGCTATCCCAAGCCGTATGTCGCGATCATGGACGGCATCGTGATGGGCGGCGGTGTCGGGGTCTCCGCGCACGGCGACATCCGCATCGTCACCGACCGTACGAAACTCGCGATGCCCGAGGTGGGTATCGGCTTCGTGCCCGATGTCGGTGGTACGCATCTGCTTTCGCGCGTTCCGGACGGGCTCGGAACCTACGCCGGCCTCACCGCCGGTCACCTGCGCGGCGCCGACGCCATCGCGATGGGCTTGGCCGATCACTTCGTCCCGTCGGAGTCGCTGCCGGCGTTCCTCGCCGTGATCGGCGAGTCGGGAATCGAGGCGGCACTGTCCGCGCACGCCGTCGACGCGCCGGCTTCCGAACTCGCCGAACATCGCGGATGGATCGCGGAAGCGTTTGCGGCCGATTCGGTCTCGGAGATCGTCGAACGATGCCGCGCGGTGGGTTCGCCCTTCGCGGACAAGACCGCCGACGCGATCGAGGCGAAGAGCCCGACTGCACTGGCCGTCACCCTGCGTTCGCTGCGCGAGGCAGCCGGCGACGCGACCCTGGAGGACACCCTGGTGCGCGAGTATCGCGTGTCGGTGCGTTGCCTGCTGCATCCCGACATGGCCGAGGGCATCCGCGCCCAGGTCATCGACAAGGACCGCGATCCGAAGTGGGCCACGTTCTCCGGGGACGCCGTCGACGCCTTCTTCGCGCCACTGCCCGACGACCTCACGTTCCCGACCGTCTGACCGAGACCTTCCCCGGGTGGGAGTCAGCCCGTAACATCCCGCCCGTCACCGAACCGAAAGAGGACTGACCGTGACCGAACACCAGACCATCATCGTCGAGACCAGCGGCCGGGTGGGCATCATCACCCTCAACCGCCCCAAGGCACTGAACGCCCTCAACACCGAGCTGATGAACGAAGTGGTCGGTGCCGTCCGGGAGTTCGACGTCGACCAGGGGATCGGCGCCATCGTGATCACCGGCTCGGAAAAGGCGTTTGCCGCGGGTGCCGACATCAAGGAGATGTCGTCGAAGTCCTACGCGGACGTGGTCAACGAGCAGTTCTTCGGTGCCTGGGATGAGCTGTCGCGGGCGCGCACGCCGATCATCGCCGCCGTCACCGGCTACGCCCTCGGCGGCGGCTGCGAGCTCGCGATGCTGTGCGACACCATCATCGCCGGCGACAACGCCGTCTTCGGTCAGCCCGAGATCAACCTCGGCGTCATCCCCGGGATCGGCGGCTCGCAGCGTCTCACCCGCGCCGTGGGCAAGGCCAAGGCGATGGACATGGTGCTGACCGGCCGCCAGATGAAGGTCGACGAGGCCGAACGCCTCGGCCTCGTCTCGCGCGTCGTTCCCAAGGAGGACTGCCGCGCCGCCGCCATCGAGGTCGCCGAGGTCATCGCCTCGAAGTCGCTGATCGCGTCCGCCGCCGCCAAGGACGCGGTCAATCGCGCGTTCGAGTCGAGCCTCGTCGAGGGTGTCCGCGCCGAGCGCGCGCTGTTCTACTCCACGTTCGCGACCGACGACCAGACCGAGGGCATGGCCGCCTTCGTCGAGAAGCGGGACCCGAACTTCACACACCGCTGATCCGAGACATTCGCAAACCCACCTCTTTTCGGTGTTTCCACCCCCTGTTTGGTGGGTGGATATACCGAAAAGGGGTGGGTTTGCGGCGTTCAGGAGAGTGTGCGCAACACCGCCAGGACCCGGTCGACGAGCGGGGACTGGGGCCCGTCGGGGAACGCGACGGCCAGTTCGACCTCGTCGTCGGTGTCGAGCGGGCGGTAGACGACGCCGGGTATACCGAGCGCTGAGGTGGGTTCAGGGACCAGGGCGACCCCCACCCCCGCGGCGACGAGTGTCACCAGCGTCGACGTCTCCTCGACCTCGTGCCGGACGCGCGGGACGAATCCCGCGCATCCGGCGGCCGCCGACAGGACCCCGTGCATGACCGACTTCCCGCTGCCCGCGTGCACGATGAAGTCGTCGCCGCGCAGAAGGGCGAGGTCGACGGGCGTATCCGATGCGCCGTGGGCGAGCGGATGATCGTGGGGCAGAGCGACGATGAGGCGGTCGCTGCGGATCGACTCGACCCGCAGTCCGGTGGTGTTGATGGGCATGCGCAGTAAGGCAAGGTCGATGTCCCCGGACTCGAGCGCGGCGATCTGGGCCGGTGCCAGCATCTCGCCGCGAACGTGGACGTCCACATCGGGCAGTTCGTCGCTCAGTGCGCGCACGAGCGCGGGCAACAGCGAGTAGGTGGCCGAACCCACGCACCCGATCGCGAGGTTGCCCTGCCGCCCGTCGGCGATCCGTTGCGCCTGTCGTGCAGCGGCGTCGACCGAGTCCAGGATCGCGACGGCTCGCTGCAGGTAATCCGCACCTGCCGGGGTCAGCTCGACACGACGCGTCGACCGGGCCAGCAGTGCGACACCGAGCTCGTCCTCCAGCTGGCGGATCTGCTGAGACAGCGGTGGCTGGGCCATGTGGAGCCGCTCGGCGGCCCGGCCGAAGTGCAGCTCCTCGGCGACGGCGCGGAAGTAGCGCAGGTGTCGCAGTTCCATGGAGTCAGTCTAGAGCGTTGATATCTGCTCCATATCAAATGCCGGGATATGGATACTTCTGCATATCGCTGTTGCTTCCTAGGGTGGACTCATGGCATCTCTCACCACGGACGCGGGTACCGACATCGTTGTCTGTTCGCCACTGCGTACCCCGGTCGGGCGCATGGGTGGGGCGCTGTCGACCGTGCCCGTCACCCGACTGGCCACCGACCTCCTTCGCGAACTCGTCCGGCGCACCGGACTCGAGGAGGGTGATGTCGACGACGTGATCCTCGGGCAGGGCTATGCCAACGGTGAGTCGCCGGCGCTCGGTCGCATCGCGGCTCTGGACGCCGGTCTCGGAGTCGGCGTACCCGGAATGCAGATCGACCGTCGCTGCGGTTCCGGGTTGCAGGCGATCCTGACCGGGGCGTCGATGGTCGCGACCGGCGGTGCGCGCCTCGTCGTCGCCGGTGGCGCCGAGTCGATGTCGACCGTCGAGCACTACGCGCTGGGTCTTCGGTCGGGGATCAAGCAGGGTGGCGTGGAACTCCGCGATCGCCTCGACCGCGGGCGTCTGACCGCGGGCGGCGAGTCACACCCGGTTCCGGGCGGGATGATCGAGACCGCCGAGAATCTCCGTGCGCGGTACGGCATCTCGCGGACCGAGCAGGACGAGTTCGCGGCCCGATCCCACGAACGGGCGATCGCGGCGCACGACAGCGGCCGCTTCACCAGCGAGTTGGTGCCCGTCACCATCCCGGGCCGACGCGGCCGTACGGACACCGTTGTCGACCGCGATGAGCACCCGCGAGCGGACGCTACTGCGAAATCGCTTGCAGCGCTGCGTCCCATCAGGCTCAAGATCGACGGCGAGTCGACGGTCACGGCCGGAAACGCCTCGGGCCAGAACGACGGTGCGGCCATGGCTGTGGTCACCACACGCGCCGAGGCGGAGCGCCGCGGACTGGAACCCCTTCTCGCCCTGCGTTCGTGGGCCGTCACCGGTTGCGAGCCCGAGGTCATGGGCATCGGCCCGGTCGGGGCCACCGCCGCCGCCCTCGACCGCGCCGACCTCACGCTCGACGAGATCGACCTCATCGAACTCAACGAAGCCTTCGCCGCCCAGGTGCTCGCCTGCCTGGCGGAGTGGAAGGTCGACCCGACCGATGAACGACTGAACCCCAACGGGTCCGGGATCTCGCTGGGTCATCCCATCGGAGCCACCGGCGCCCGCATCCTCGCCACCGCGGCCTACGAAGCGCGCCGGCGTGACGCCCGATTCGTCCTGGAGACGATGTGCATCGGCGGCGGACAGGGACTCGCCGCTATCTTCGAGGCGACCCGATGAGCGCGCAGGTGCACGCCGTCGTCACCGGACGTCCCGACGGACCGGCGGTCGTACTGTCCAACTCGCTGGGTTCGACGCATCGGATGTGGGATTCGCAGGTCGCCGCGCTCGAAGAGCGATTCCGCGTGGTGCGCTATGACACCCGGGGGCACGGCGATTCGCCGGTGCCACCGGGGCCGTACTCGATCGATGAGTTGGCCGATGACGTCATCGCGCTGCTGGACCGCTTCGACCTCGAACGAGCACACCTCGTCGGGCTGTCGCTCGGCGGGATGACCATGATGCGCGTCGCCGCACGCAATCCCGAACGAGTGGATCGGCTGGCCCTGCTGTGCACGGCGGCGTATCTGCCACCGGCGCAGGGCTGGACGGACCGTGCCGCACTCGTGCGCGCCGACGGCACCTCGGCGGTCGCCGCGGCCGTGGTCCAGCGGTGGTTCACTCCTGGCTACCTCGCCGCGAACACCGAAGCCCGACAGCAGTTCGAGGCCATGGTCGCCGCCACTCCTGCCGAGGGATACGCGGCCTGCTGCGAGGCGATCGCCGCCATGGATCAGCGATCCGACCTGTCGTCGATCATCGCGCCCACACTGGCGATCGCCGGTGCCGATGACCCGGCGACACCGCCGGATCTGTTGCGCGACATCGTCGATGCCGTGCCGAACGGCCGCCTGCTGGTGGTCCCGGACTCGGCCCACCTGGCCAACGCGGAACAAGCCGACACCATCACTCCCGCACTCATCGAACATCTGGAGCAGCAATGAGCACTCGCGACAGTGCCGCCACGGCGACGGTCGTCGGCCGGCCCGGCGGCCCGACCAAACTCGCGGCGTCGGCCGCCGAGGCGGTCGCCGACATCCCCGACGGTGCGAGCATCGCGGTCGGCGGCTTCGGGCTGGCCGGCATCCCCGGCTTCCTGATCGACGCGCTCCTCGAGCAGGGGGCGGCGAACCTGACCATCGTCTCCAACAACTGCGGAGCCGACGGTGCGGGTCTGGGTCTGCTGCTGGAGGCCCGGCGCATCGATCGGGTCGTCGCGTCCTACATCGGTGAGAACAAGGAGTTCGGCCGCCAGTTCCTGTCCGGCGAGGTCACCGTCGAACTCACCCCTCAGGGCACCCTCGCCGAACGCATGCGCGCCGGCGGTAGCGGGATCGGGGGGTTCTTCACCCCCACCGGTGTCGGCACGCTTGTCGCCGAAGGCGGACTGCCCTGGCGCTACCACTCCGACGGCACCATCGCGGAGGCGTCGCCGCCCAAGGAGGTGCGGACCTTTCACGGTCGGGAGATGGTCCTCGAGGAGTCGATCGTCACCGACTACGCACTCATCCGGGCCGCGGTCGTCGACACGGATGGCAACTGCAGATTTCATGCTGCCGCACGCAATTTCAATCCGCCGGCGGCGATGGCCGGGCGCATCACCATCGTCGAGGCGGAGAAGGTGGTCGAGGTCGGCGAGCTCGGACCCGACGAGATCCACCTGCCCGGCATCTTCGTGCAGCGGATCGTCGAACTCGCCCCGGAGCAGGTCGCGCGCAAGGGGATCGAGAAGCGCACCGTCCGTGAACGTCCCACCGCATCGCCGTCAGCCTAGGAGTGCCGACATGACCTGGACCCGTACCGAGATGGCCGCCCGGGCCGCCCGCGAACTCACCCCCGGTGACTACGTCAACCTGGGAATCGGTTTGCCCACCATGATTCCGGACCTCATGCCCGACAACTCCGGCGTCCACCTGCACGCCGAGAACGGCATCCTCGGCGTCGGACCGTTTCCCTACGACGACGAGGTCGACCCCGACCTCATCAACGCCGGCAAACAGACCGTGTCGGTCCTGCCCGGGGCGTCGTACTTCGATTCGGCCACGAGCTTCGCGATGATCCGCGGAGGCCACGTCGACGTCGCGGTCCTCGGCGGCATGCAAGTCGCGATGAACGGCGACCTGGCCAACTGGATGGTGCCGGGTGCCCTCGTCAAGGGCATCGGTGGCGCCATGGACCTCGTCAACGGCGCCGGCCGGGTCATCGTGCTCATGGATCACGTCACCAAGAAGGGTGAGCCCAAGCTGCTCGAGGGCTGCGCGCTCCCGCTGACCGGCCGCGGCGTGGTGAGTCGCGTGATCACCGACCTCGGTGTGTTCGACATCGCCGGAACGGGATTCGACGTCGTCGAGTTCGCCCCGGGCGTGGACCTGGGGATGGTCGAGGACCGGACCGGTGCGCCGGTCACCGACCGCACCGCCGCCTACGCGACGGCCGGAGCATAGATCGCCTGCAGGTACACACGCACGGTCGACGGAGTCTGACGCACGGTCGACGTCACCGGCGGGTGGCTGCGAGTTCGGCGCGGGACCGCACACCGAGCTTCGCGTAGATCCGGGTCAGGTGGTACTGCACCGTCTTCGGTGAGATGTAGAGCTCGGCCGCCACCTCCCGGTTCGACAGGCCGCGCGCGACAAGGGCGGTCACTGCCTCCTCCTGCGGCGTGAGTTCGGCGGCACCCTTTGTGGCGGTGTGGTTCTCACCACGCGACGTCGCGAGACCGCCCGCCTTCAGTTCGCGTTCACAGCGTTCGACGTAGGTGGTCGCGCCGAGTGACAGATACAGGTCGCGGGCAGTCCCGATGACGGCGTCGGCGACCCGGCGCTTGCCCGCACGTCGCAACGTCTGGCCGTAGGCGAAGTTCACCCGCGCCTGGTCGTAGCGCAGGCCGAGACCGTCGAGGAGTTCGATGCCCTCCTCGAAGGTGCGCCGTGCTCCGTGGATGTCACCGGTTGCGCCGAGGTGGCGGCCGCGCGCGTACTTCATCCGGGCTGCCGACGACCGGTGGCCCCGCTCGGCGGACCGGATCTCGTAGCGTCGCAGCAGATCGTCGGCGGCCTCGTGCCGTCCCTCGAGGACCAGTGCGTTGGCGAGGACGTCGACCCACGGCCACAGGCCCGGCTCGGACAGGGCCGGGACGGACTCGGCCATCGCGACGAGCGGCGTCAGTATCCGCCGGACCTTGCCGTAGTCGGCTGCGGCCTCCGCCAGTTGGGCCCGGGCCAGCAGGTCCGGTATCCGCATGATCTCGTAGTCGCCGATGGAGGTGCTGCTCTGTGCGATACTTCCATGCGCGTCCTCCCAGTTCCCGCGCAGCGAATAAATCTGGCTCGCAGTCCAGTTGAGCAGGGGCGTGGTGAGCGCGATGCCGCTGTTGCGGGCGAGCGCGCGGCCGGCCTCGACGCCGCGCAGCGCATCGTCCCAGTCGCCGGTGAGGAACTGGACCCGGGCGAGCCAGGCCAGCGCCCACAACGTGATCCGGGTGGAGCCACCGAGCTGCGCCATCGACACGGCGGTTTCGAGATCGGTACGCGCAGCGTCGATCTCGTCGAGGCCGAGTTCGAGCCAACCGCGACCCATGATCGCACGCTGCGCCTGCGCGCCGTATCGAACCCGTTCCGACACCGTCTGGTACTCGGCGCGTGCGGCATCCGGGTGTCCCGACCAGGCCAGTCCGAGTCCACGGATGACGGCGGCCTCCACTCGGGCGGCCGATCCGGCGTCGGCCATCGCGTCCGCGCGATCGGCCCAGTCCACCAACTCGGTGCCCTGGCATCGGACCAGGTTGTGCAGGACGAAACGTTGCGCGATCAGGGCGGCGACATCGGGCTTGCGCTCGACGTTGACGATCGCCCACGCCCGGTCGAGACGCAGCTGTGCCTCCGCCGACCGGCCCCGCAGGATGGCGAGGTACGCCAGGGTCGCATTGCGCAGTGGTGTCTCGCGCAGGCTCTCCACGGTCGGTACGAGGGCGCCGGCACCGGTGCAGTCGCCAGCGGCGAGGAGCGAATCGACCGCGAGCGTCACCCGTGTGTCGCGCTGCAACGGATCGGGGGTGAGCCGGCCCGCCTGCCCGTACAGCCCGGCGGCCTCGGCCCACGCACCGTCGGCGCCGCGGGCGCGTGCCAGGTCGGTGAGGGCGTCGGCGAGGGCGGCGTCGACCGTCGAGGTGGCCGCGACGCGGTGATGGAGCTGTCGGGCAGGGTCGTCGACGAGGTCCGCAGCCCGACGGTGGGCGTCGCCCACGGTCTTCATGCCGAGGACCTCGAGGACGGCGGCCCGCACCAGGGGACCCGCGAGACGCGGTTGCGCCTCCGCGGGTGTCAATGCCCTGTCGTCCGTCACCAGACCGGTTGCGCGCGCGTCGTCGATCGCGGCCAGGGGGTCGGTGATCCCGGCGAGCGCAATCGCGGTGGCGAGGGGCTCGGCCGGGTCGAGGATCGCGAGCGCTTCGATGAGCGCGCGAGCCGAGGTGCCGTTGTCCGGCAATCGCTTCCGCACCATCGCGACGACATGGGCCGGCGCGGGCAGTCCCACGCCGGTGCGGGACCAGGTGCCTGGCGGGGCCTCGTCGAGCAGGGCCACGATGTCGCGGGGATTCCCGCCGGTTTGCCGGGCCAGTTCCTCCCGCATCGCCGGGTGCAGCACGATGCCGCGCTGCGCGGCGAGGTCGGCAGTACCCGTTGGGTCCAGGCCGTCGAGTCGTAGCTCGTCGAGTGCGTTGCCGACGAGCCGGGCGCCCGGCCGAGACATGGTGAGGACGACCAGGATTCGGCGATCCCGGTGTTCTCGGGTGAGTGAGACCAACGCCTGCAGTGACTCCTCGTCGGCGAGGTCGGCGTCGTCGACGGCTATGAGTCCGGCGGTGTCGCCGGGCACCTCGGTCGATGACTCTGCAGGAGTGGTGACCGCTGCGAGTAGTGCGTCGAGCAGGTCGTCCGGGGTCGGGTCGGCAGCGGTCGCGGGTGTGGCGTCGGGCCGGTCCTGTACCAGCTGCCGGATGAGTGCGCCGGGCGTGTGCGCTCGCCACGGTGAGACCGCGGCCCACAACGTGGAACCGGTTGTCGGAGCGGACAGCCGCCGCCGGACCAGGTGCCTCAGCAGCGTCGACTTGCCGATTCCGGGATCTCCCGTGACGGCCAGAAAACCCGACTCCGACACGGCGTCGAGCCGCGAGAAGAGCAATTCGATCTCGCGGTCGCGGCCGACGCACCCGCCGGTGACCATCATCGGTCCATACTAGTCAGCAGCTCAACCCTGATCGCCGCCGGCGACGGGCAGCACGGTCCCGGTGATGTACGACGCCTCGTCGGAAGCGAGAAAGCAGATGGCGGCCGCCTGCTCGTCGAGCGTGCCGTACCGGTGCATCGACGACGACGCGATCGTCTGGTCGATGTGGGCCTGATACCACTGTGACTCGATCTCGTTGCGCGGCTCCGGTGTACCGCGTGAGATCCGACGCGGCGGTGCCTCGGTGCCTCCCGGCGCCGTGGCGACCACTCGGATCCCGTCGTCGGCGTACTCCATCGCCAGTGACGCGGTCAACGCGTTCACCGCCCCCTTCGCCGCCGAGTACGGGATCCGGTGAATGCCTCGCGTCGCCGCCGAGGAGACGTTGACGATCACCCCGCCCCCGGCGCGTGTCATCGACGGCAGGACCGCCCGGCACGCGTACAGCGTCGTCATCAGCGACCGGTCGATCTCGGCCCGGATCTGCTCCTCGGTGAACTCGACAAACGGTTTGAAGTTGATGGCGCCGCCCACGTTGTTGATCAGCACATCCACCCGACCGTACGTGGACAACGCCTGCCGGATCACCGACTCGGCGCCGCCGAAACCCTCCAGGTCGGCGATGGCGGCTGCCGCGCCGGGACCGTTCGCGTCGAGATCGCGGGACACCTCGGCGACCAGTTTCGACCGGTCGGCGAGGACGACCCTGCCGCCCTCGGCGCTGATTCGCCGGGCGGTCTGCTCGCCGATCCCCTGTGCGGCACCGGTGATGACGACGACCTTGCCGGCGAACCGGCCCGGGGTGACGAAACGCGGTCGACGCGAAACCGATTCGTCGGCCATCGCTCGGCGCATGGTCTGCTTCGACCGGTCGGCATGCGCGGCGATCAATGCCCGTGCCGCGTCGTGGTCCCCGGCCTCGAACGCCGAGACGATATCGATGTGGTCCTGGGCGCACAACGGGTGACACCAGGTCGCGTTCCGTAGCACCTCACTCATGCGGCCCTTGACGCCGAGCGCCTTGTAGGCCTCGAGCAGGTGATCGTTACCGGTCTGGGCGAAGAGATAGTCGTGGAACGCGGCATTGGTCTCGGTGTACTCCGCGGCATCGACGAAGCGATCACCGTCCACGTACGGCACCGTGGCGTCGGCGAGCAGACGGTAACCGGCCAGCTGTTGCGTGGACAAGCGCCCGAACGTCAGCTCGAGGGCGCCCAGTTCCAGTGCGGCCCGGGCCTCGAACAGGGCATCCGACTCGTGGATCGCCGGATGCTCCTCGCCGATCTGGTAGCCCTGCGAACCGACGACTGCCGGTCCCGCGACGGTGTCCCCGACGGTGGGCGTTTCGGTCGGCACCTCGGGCACCGCTGCGTGCAGCGGTTCCAGGCTCGACGACGCGAACACCTCCTGACCGGCGATCGACCGTGCCGGACCCGCCGGATGCGACGCCGTCGGTCGCAGCAACCCCGCATCGGAGTCCAGTCCGCGGTCATCGGATTCGCTGTGCCACACGACCTGTCCAGCGATCCGGACCAGTGAATCGTCGCCGGCGACCGACGGACGTGCACCCGACCAGGCCGCCATGTCTGCGGCCGGGAGAGTCTGCTGTCCGGCGATCGACCGGGCGTTCGCGGCCACGATGATCGGGTCGTCGGCGTCCGGCGCGGACGAGTCGGACGCCGCGGTAGTCACCCGGGCGGTTTCGTCGGTGAGCACCTCGGTCTCGTCGACTGTGCCGTCGTCGGCACCGGCCTCCGGACGCGCCGCGAGCGCGAACTTCTCGTAGTAGAAGCCCGTCGGCGCGATGCCGGCCTGGGCGACGTGCTTGCGGACCGACTCCACCATCGGCGGCGGACCGCACAGGTAGATCGCGACATCCCCGTCGTAGAGATGGGCCGGCTCGATCAGGCTCATCACGTAGCCCTTGTTGACCGCGGAACTCGCCGGGTCCGAGACACAGTGGTCCCACGTCAGACCGGGCAGCTGCTCGGCGAAGAACTCGATCTCGTCGAGGGCGACCAGATCGGTGTCGGTGGACACCCCGTAGATGAGGTGGACCTTGCGACGGCTGTTGTCGGCGTGCAGCTTCCGCAACATCGACAAGATCGGCGCGAGGCCGGTGCCGCCGGCGAGCAGCAGCACGGGGCGGGTGGCCTCGCGCAGGAAGAACGATCCGTGCGGACCGGTGAACGCGATCTCCTCGCCGCGCGCGGCGCGGTCGGTCAGGTAGGTCGACATCGCGCCGCCGGGACTCAGCTTGATGAGGAAGACGAGACGGTCCTCGTGCGGGCCGTTGGCAAACGAGTACGACCGGGACACCGGGGTGCCCTCGCCGTCGTCGCTGCCGGGGATCTCGATGTTGACGTACTGTCCGGGCAGGAACGCCAGCTCCCCGCGGTTCTCGATCCGGACCTCGAGACGCATGGTCGAGTCCGAGAGTCGATCGAGTTCGACGATGGTGCCGGTGAATCGGGACGCCTGGGTCTTGGCGACATCGGAGGTCGCCGGGATCTGCAGCACGAGATCGGACTTTGGTTTCATGCAACAGGGGAGCGCATAGCCCGCGGCGGACTCGTCGTCGGAGAGCGCGTCCTCGATGTACACCCCGCCGTCGAAATCGCCGGACTCGCAGAACGACTTACACGTTCCACAGGCCCCGTCGCGGCAGTCCAGCGGGATGTTGATCCGCTGACGGTAGGAGGCGTCGGCGACGGTCTGGTCCTCGCGGCACGAGATGAACCGCGTGACACCGTCTTCGAAGGACAGCGCCACCTGATGGATGGTGGCCTCGCCGTCGGGGGTTCGCAGGTCGGCGCCGACGCCGTTGTCGGTGGTGACAGTCATGGACGGGTCCTAGAAGTGGTAGATGTCCACCACGTGGTGGATGTAGTCGTTCTTCAGCACTATCGTCTTGCGCCGGATCAACGGCTGCTCGCCGGAGAAGTCGATCGTGTAGAAGGAGGTCCCGTAGTACGGGTCGACCGTGTTGTACCGGAAATACATGGTGTGCCAGTTGAACCGGACGTCGACGAGATCACCGCGCCGTTCGATGACCTCGACGTTGCCGATGTTGTGGCTCGTCCGGGGTTCGGGCAGTGAGGTCGCCGACGACCGCTCGGTGCGGATGCGGAAGACCCGGTCCTCGAGGCCGCCCTTGTTGCCGTAGTAGATCAGCGAGATCTCGCGGTGCGGGTTCTCGGTGAGTCGATCACGGTCGTCTCAGGCCGGCATCCAGTACACGACGTCGTCGGCGTAGCAGTCGAGCCACTTCTCGAATTCGCGGTCGTCGAGGTAGCGGGCCTCGCGGTACAGGAACTGCTCGATCATGTTCTGGGTGATGAGCTTTCCGCCGGTGGATATGCCCGACCCGGCGGGATCGACAGCGGCGGAATTGGTCTCAGCGGTGGTCATGGTGCTCTCCTTCAGGGCGGTGGGCTGGGCGGCGGTCTACTGGGCTGGGGCCGCTGCTTGTTCGGCCGCCGCCTCTTCCTTCGCGGCAGCTGCGCGCATCCGCTCGAGCCAGTAACCGTGCTGGACCGGGTAGAGCCCCTCGTCCTCGTTCTTGACGCCGGCCGAGATGACCCCGGTCATGCCCAGCGATTCGGCGACGGGATCGGGACCGGTGAGCCAGTGCTCGGCACCGCGGCTCATGTCGTTCCACGGCGCGGCCTGCGCCCGGAACGTGAGCTGGCACGACCGGAACTCCTCGAGGTCGTCGGGAGTCGCCATCCCGGACGCGTTGAAGAAGTCCTCGTACTGGCGTATACGGTGAGCCCGCGCGGAGTCGCTTTCACCCTTGGGTGCGATGCAGTAGATGGTGACCTCGGTCTTGTCCGGCGCGATCGGACGGAAGTGGCGGATCTGCGTCGAGAACTGGTCCATCAGATAGACATTCGGGTACAGGCATAGATTGCGCGAACCCTTCACCCATGAACTCGCCCTTGGCGTCGCCGTGGATCTCCTTGAGCTGCTCCATCGAATCCCACAGCGGACGGTCCTGTGGATTGGCCGCCCAGGTCCACAGGCACAGATGACCGTTGGGGTAGGACCAATAGCCGCCGCCGGACTTTCCCCAACCGCCGGCGTCGAGTGCCTTGGTGTCGTTCTTCGACTCCCCGGTACTGCGACGAGACGTGGTGGCCGCGTAGTTCCAGTGGGTTGCGGTCACGTGGTAGCCGTCGGCGCCGTTCTCCGCCTGCACCTTCCAGTTGCCGTCGTAGGTGTAGGTCGACGCGCCGCGGAGCACCTCGAGGCCGTCCGGCGACTGGTCGACCAGCATGTCGATGATTAGTCGGGTGTCGCCGAGATGCTCCCCTAGCGAGGCGACGTCCTCGTTGAGGCTGCCGAACAGGAAGCCGCGGTAACTGTCGAAGCGGGCGACCTTGGTCAGGTTGTGCGAGCCGTCGACGTCGAAGGTGTCGGGGTAACCGGCCCCATCGGGATCCTTGACCTTCAGAAGGGTCCCGTCGTTGCGGAACGTCCAACCGTGGAACGGGCAGGTCAGTGTCATCCGGTTGTCGGTCTTGCGCCGGCAGATCATCGCGCCGCGGTGCGCACAGGCGTTGATCAGGCAGTGCAACTCGCCGTTCTTGTCGCGGGTGATGACGACGGGCTGCCGGCCGATGTAGGTGGTGAAGTAGTCGCCAGGTTCGGGGACCTGGCTCTCGTGTGCGAGATAGATCCAGTTGCCCTCGAAGATGTGCTTCATCTCCAACTCGAAGATGTCCTCATCGGTGAAGATCCGACGGTTGGCGCGGTAGACACCGGCGTCTCGGTCGTCGACGACCGCGTCGTCGAGGACCGAGTTCACATGATTCAAGTGTTCCGATACGGACGCGGTCATGGTCGTATACCTCCGGGAAGTGGGCTGCTCTCTGCACTGTGGCAGCACGTGGTGGCGATCACACCCGGGTAATTGCCAGTCCTGGCCAAGCAGCCTATTGATCAATGGCCTCAATCAATTGCCGCAATTTGTGTCTTTGTCATGTATGGATCGACGCTCTACCGTGAGACGTGTCCGCGGTCACAACCGCGGTGTCGATCAGTACGAGACGAGGCGGGTCATGGAGCTACGGCACTTGCGGTACTTCGCCGCCGTGGCCGACACCTGTCATTTCGGGCAGGCAGCGGAGTCGTTGCACGTGGCACAGCCCGCGCTGTCGTACGCAATCCGCCAGCTCGAGGCCGAGCTCGACGTCACCCTGTTCACGCGGACCACCCGTCAGGTGTCGCTCACCCCGGCCGGGCAGTACCTCAGGGCCCAGGCCGAGCGAATTCTCGCCGGCGTGGACGAAGCCGTGGACGGCGTGCGTCGGATCGCCGCCGGCCGCAGCGGCCTCGTCCGGGTCGGTATCACCGGTATCGCCGCGTTCTCCCATCTGCCGCGCATCGCGCGGGTCGTCAAGCGGGAGTTGCCCGATGTGGATCTTCGTATCCAGTCCGACATGCTCACGCCGGGCCAGTGCGACGCCCTGCGCGCCGGCACCCTCGACCTCGGGATCCTGCGCCCGCCGGCGATCGGGGAGCACATCGACACGACGGTCATCGATGTCGAGCCGATGGTTCTCGCGGTGTCGGTCGATCACCGACTGGCCGCCGAGCCCGTGGTCTCCGTCGCCGACCTCCGCCACGAGCCGTTCGTGCTGTACGACAGCCGGGACTCGGCCGTCAACGACGCCGCGATACGGACATGTCGCGCAGCGGGTTTCGTTCCCCACCGGGCGCACCAGGCGCCGGGTACCGCGGTGCTGCTGGCCCTGGTCGCCGCCGGGCTGGGGGTCGCCCTGCTCCCGGCCTCGGTGCGGTCACTTCCGCTCGACGGTTTGGTGGTGCGCGACCTCGTCGATGCCGACACCGTCGAGGTGGCACTCGCCTGGCGATCGGGTTCCGACGACCCGGTCGTCACCGCGGTCGCCGACGTCATCGCCGCTGCCTTCGCCGATTCCGCCTTCGCCGATTCCGCCGCAGAGTCGCGCGACACCCAGCTTGCCGACCACCGTTCCGTGAGGACCCGACTGGGTGCTCGATCTGGAGAGAAACCGTGAAAATCACCGCTGTGGAGGCGATTCCGTTCGCCATCCCGTACTTGAAGCCGCTGAGGTTCGCCTCCGGCGAGGTGCACGCCGCGACCCACGTGCTGGTCCGGGTGCACACCGACGCCGGCGTGGTCGGCGTCGCCGAGGCGCCGCCCCGCCCGTTCACCTACGGCGAGACCCAGGACGGCATCATCGCCGTGATCAAGGGCATCTTCGCGCCCGCGGTCGTCGGCCTCACCTTGCTCGAGCGTGAGGTGGTCGCCGCCCGGGTGGCTCGCACGGTCGGCAACCCGGCCGCGAAATCCGCTGTGGACATGGCGATCTGGGATGCGCTGGGCAAGGTCCTGGGGTTGCCCGTGGGGGACATGCTCGGCGGTTACACCGACCGGATGCGCGTCAGTCACATGCTCGGTTTCGCAGAGCCGGCCGCGATGGTCGCCGAAGCCGAGAAGATGGTCGACATCTACGGGATCCGCACCTTCAAGGTGAAGGTCGGACGTCACCCGGCATCCCTCGACACCGCGGTCGTCCGCGCGCTCCGCGAGCGGTTCGGCAGCGACGTCGAACTCTACGTCGACGGCAATCGGGGCTGGACCGCAGCCGAGTCGGCGCGAGCCATGCGGGAGATGGCCGACCTCGATCTGCTGTTCGCCGAAGAGCTCTGCGACGCAGCCGATGTGCTCGGTCGCCGGTGGCTGGTCGAACAGCTGCCGGTGCCGTTCATCGCCGACGAATCGGTGCCCACGCCGGCCGACGTCACCCGCGAGATCCTCGGCCGGTCGGCGACCGCCGTCAGCATCAAGACCGCGCGGTCGGGTTTCACCACCTCACGCCGCACGCATCACCTCGCCGAGGGGTTGGGCGTCCCGGTCGTCATGGGCAACCAGATCGACGGACAGATCGGGACGGCGTGCACGCTCGCCTTCGGCAGCGCCTTCGAGCTGACCTCGCGCTACGCGGGTGAGCTGTCGAACTTCCTGGACATGAGCGACGACCTGCTGACCGAGCCGTTGCAGATCCGCGATGGCCACCTGCACCGTTCGACCGCGCCGGGCATCGGTTTCGAGATCGATCCGGACAAGCTCGACCGCTATCGCACCGACAACTAGACCCGCACGCCCACAACACGTCTCGTGGCAGCCCCGCGAACCCAGTAGCAAGGAGAAGAACATGACCACCACCGAGCATCCCCAGGAAGTCGCCACCGCCGCGGCGTCCGGCGCCTCCGCCACCGAGCGGTTCCACGCGGACAAGTCTCCGTTCGAGGCAGTGAAGGACACTGCGCCGGAACGTGTCTCGGCCCTCATCAACGAGGTCCTCGCGGGCGTGCACGAGGTGATCCGGAAGCACAAGGTGACCTACGACGAGTACAACGCGCTCAAGGCGTGGCTCATCAACGTCGGTGAGGACGGCGAGTGGCCGCTGTTCCTCGACGTCTGGGTGGAGCACGTCGTCGAGGACGTCGCGACCTCGCATCGTCAGGGCAACAAGGGCAGCATCGAAGGCCCGTACTACGTCCCGGACGCTCCGGAACTCGGCGCCAAGGGCACTCTGCCCATGCGGGACAACGAGCCCGGCGATCCGTTGGTGTGGACCGGCCAGGTCCGGTCGTGCGACGGCACCCCCCTCGCCGGCGCCACTGTCGAACTCTGGCACGCCGACGACGACGGCTTCTACTCGCAGTTCGCGCCGGGAATTCCGGAGTGGAATCTGCGCGGCACCTTCACCGCCGATGACGAGGGCCGCTTCGAGATCACCACCATCCGGCCCGCGCCGTACATGATCCCGACCGATGGCTCGTGCGGGAAGATGATCTCCGCGGCCGGTTGGCATCCGTGGCGTCCCGCGCACCTGCACCTCAAGGTCTCGGCACCGGGCCACGAGCAGCTGACCGCACAGCTGTACTTCCCGGGCGACCCGCACAACGATGACGACGTCGCCAGCGCCGTCAAGCCCGAACTGGTGCTGGACCCGAAGGACGACGGCAAGGGCGGCTTCACCATCTCCTACGACTTCGTGCTGGATCCGGCGAAGTAATGCTGTTCCACGTGCGGATGGACGTGTCCATCCCCGACGACCTCGACCCCGACGTCCGGGCCGACACGGTCGCCCGGGAGAAGGCGTACTCGCAGGATCTACAACGCGCCGGCAAGTGGCCGCACATCTGGCGGATCGTCGGGGAGTACTCAAACTACTCGATCTTCGAC
This sequence comes from Gordonia sp. SCSIO 19800, assembly GCF_018132775.1. Taxonomy (NCBI): domain Bacteria; kingdom Bacillati; phylum Actinomycetota; class Actinomycetes; order Mycobacteriales; family Gordoniaceae; genus Gordonia; species Gordonia sp. SCSIO 19800. Next base: position 104,547 of record NZ_JAGRQM010000018.1, read on the forward strand.
GTCGAGTCGAACGACGAACTGCACACCCTGCTGTCAGGTCTGCCGCTGTTCCCGTACATGCGGATCAAGGTCACCCCACTGGCAACCCATCCGTCGGACATCAACGGCTGACGGCCGCTGCTCCTCGAGAAGCGAGCCCGCCCATCTGCTCGCTAATCCGAAAAACAGCAAAACACCTGGTCCCTGAGGTGCGAGGAGCGCAAGCGACGAGCCACGAAGGGCTGGTGAGATACGTTGCTACACCCTTCGTGGCTTGCTTCGCTCGCACCTCAGGCAGCAGGGGTTGGGTCCCTATCGCTCCTCGCACCTCAGGGAGCAAGGGGCTGGGACCTGCGGTTATGTGGTTCTTTCGGATCAGGAGGCAGGCGGCGCCGATCGCAGCGTGAGGATCGTGATCTCCGGCGGCGTGAGGACACGGACCGGCGGGCCCCAGGCGCCGGCGCCGCGGGTGGTGTAGATCGTGGTGTTCCCGATCTGGTCGAGCCCGGTGATCGTCGGCTGCTGGGCACGGACGAGGTAGCGGATGGGCCAGAGCTGGCCGCCGTGCGTGTGCCCGGACAGCTGGAGGTCGACACCCAGATCCGATGCCTCGACGGCCTGCTTGGGCTGGTGGGCGAGGAGCAGGGTGAAGTCTTCGGGAGACGTTCCCGCCAACGCCGCCGGGAGGTCGGGCTCGTACGGTTCGGGGGCGGTGGCGTCGTGGACGCCGGCGAGTGTGATGGTCGCGCCGTCGACCTCGATGGGCGCTCGTGCGTTGCGCAGCGTGCGCACGCCGAATTCCTCCCAGACGTCGAGCCACCGGCCACCGTCGTCGGCGTAGTACTCGTGGTTGCCGCTCACACCGAAGACCCCGAGAGGCGCATCCAGATCCGCGAGGGGTTCGAGGGTGTCGCGGACGTTCGGGATGGTGCCGTCGGTGAGGTCGCCGACGAGGACGACGAAATCCGGCTCCTGCTCGTTGACGTCGTCGACGACGCGCTGGGTGAACGACGCGTCACGGGCCGGGCCGACGTGCAGGTCGGAGATCACCGCGATGCGCGTTCCGTCGAACTGCGGCGGCAGGCTCGCGAACGTGGCGTCGACGTCGACGACCTGGGGGCGAGATGCTTCCCACACCCCGTAGCCGGTGACCCCGAGCGCGACCACCACGATCGCGGCCGTGGCGACCCGGAGCTTGCTGAGCCGACGGGCCGCGAACGAGGGGTTGTCCTGCACTCCGGATCGACGTCGCCGGATCCAGCGGACGATGTGTGCGGCGAACGACACGAGGCCCACCACCGCGAGGCCGAGGAACAGGTAGAAGACGGCGGCGAGCCAGATCAGCCCGATCGTGCCGATGGGCCGCGCCCACGACGGGTCGAGCACCCGTCCGGTGGCGAAGCCGATGAGGGCGAGCGCCCACAGCACGACCAGCGCCACGTCGGCGATGATCGACCAGGGGCGCGGCATCGCGGTCGCGCGGACCATGCGCCGATGCAGCCAGAACGTGATGAGTCCGAAGACGACGGCAGGAAACAACGCCACGGGATGGACTCCTGAGGGTGGTGACGGCAGGGCGACGGAGGGCCAGGTGCCCGGTCATGGGCGGATTGCCCCATTCTGCCATCGGTTCGCGTTGGTACCCTCGCCGCCATGGCCGAGGTCCTCATCACCCCGCTCGAGCTGGCCGAGATGCTGCTGGCGACTCCGCCTATCCTGCTGGACGTGCGCTGGCAGCTGGGCGACTTCGATGGTCGGCACGCCTATCGCGAGGGTCACATCCCCGGTGCGGTCTACGTCGACCTCGACTCCGAACTGGCGGCCCCGCCCTCCGGGCCGGTCGGCGGCAGGCATCCGCTGCCCGACGTCGCCGACCTCCAGGAGGCGGCCCGGCGATGGGGGATCGACGACGCCGTCCCGGTGGTGGTCTACGACGACTCCGGCAACCTCGCGGCCGCGCGCGCCTGGTGGCTGCTGCGGTGGGCGGGTGTCGCCGACGTGCGACTTCTCGACGGCGGCCTCGCGGCGTGGCGTGCCGAAGGCCTGCGCACGACGACGGGCGACGGCGGTCGGCCGCGAGCGGGCAACGTGACCCTGAGCCCCGGACACCTGCCGGTCGCGACCATCGACGACGTCGCGGCCGGGCCGGCACACCTGCTCGACGCCCGGGCCGCCGAACGCTATCGCGGCGACGTCGAACCGGTCGATCCGCGCGCCGGCCACATCCCCGGGGCGATCAGTGTCCCGACGGCGGACAACGTCGACACCTCCGGCCGCTTCCGTCCGGCGGAGGAGCTACGACGCCGGTTCGCAGATGTCGGTATCGACGGCGGGGCCGGCTCCGATGTCGTCGTCTACTGCGGTTCCGGGATCAATGCCGCGCACCAGATCGCGGCGCTTGCCATCACGGGGATCGACGCCGCGCTGTTCCCGGGTTCGTTCTCGCAGTGGTCGTCGGACCCGGAACGGCCGGTCGCCGAGGGCGACCGGCCGTGAGGCGAGAGGAGCGCAAGCCGCACCCTCTGCTCCCTGAGGAGCGCCCGGAGCCTGCGGAGGGCGCGTCACGAAGGGTTTGCCATGCACCTCGCCAGGACCCTTCGTGGCTCGTCGCTTGCGCTCCTCGCACCTCAGTATCTGCGGCCTGGCGGCCGTCGTGGGGGTCGAAGAGTTCGTGCTGGTCACCGGCGCGTGGGGGGTCGATAGTGGAGGGGTGGGATGCGGTGACCTTGAATTCCTCCCTTGTGCCGAAGAGCCAGTACCTCAGTGTGAGGCGCGGGGCCTGCCACGGGAATCGTGGATTGTTGCTATGAGCACGCGGATTAGACTCCTGCATTTTGTTCGCCCCGTCCGCAGCCCACTTTTCGAGGACTCGAAAAGGAGACCGAGATGGAAGTGCTGCATGCCCGATGTGCCGGGATGGATGTGTCGAAAAAGGATGTGAAAGTCTGTGTCCGAGCGGCTAGTCCGGGCCGAAAGACCCTGCAGGAGACCACGACCTGGTCGTCGATGACCGGCGACATTCTGCGGCTGCGGGATCATCTGATCGCCGAGCAGGTGACGTGTGTGGTCATGGAAGCCACCGGCGACTACTGGAAACCGTTCTACTACCTCCTCGAAGACGCCCCGTTCGA